>NZ_JAVRCB010000019.1:68252-128794 GCF_034530955.1 Nostoc sp. DedQUE05
CCCTACACCCAACCCCCTACACCCTACACCCAACCCCCTACACCCTACACCCAACACCCTGTTTTCGATCAACAATGGACATTAATCGGGCTAACCAACATCAGCAGGTGGCAAGGGAAGATTTAGTCATGTTTATTAATGCCTGCCTCTCCTGCACAGGACAGCGTGAGTTCTATGGTGATGGTTACGGGCAGCGCGTATCCATTGACTTTTTGCACGACTATATTTTAGGTAATTACCGCTTACTCTATACCCGAACATTGGCAGCAGGGATTAACCACTTCAACCAAGCGCAGATTATCCTCAAATTACTAGCAACAGGAAAATATACACCCCCTGAACATCGACAAGAAGAAGGTGCATTAATTGCCGCAGCATTAACAGCCCTACCACCACAACGAGGTTGGGAAGTATTGCAACAATTGCGAAAAAGAAGTATCAATAATCGTCGTAGCAGAGCGATCGCTCGTGATTATCTCCAGCAAAAACGTGACATCAACTTTGATGCTGTCAAGTATCGCTCCAAATTTCGAGCGATCGCCTCCCATGCTCACCTCACCCTACCAGGGGAATTAGGTAATTTTCTCTTTGGTAAATGGAAACAGCAAGTTTATCAAACAGAGCTATTCGAGACATTTCGCCAAGCACACTATAGCGCTCAAGCAGTTTATCAACTACCCTTTACAGTTGCCGAAGGTTTAGCAGTAAAACACGGGATTAAACGAGAGGTCTTTTTATCCCGTATTCAAGAGCAAATGACTTTGAATGAAAAATTGCGCTTTCAAAGTTCAGCCAACCGCACAGAAGTAGAAATCGACATTAATTTAGGTCGTCTCCCCCTAACTCGCTTGGCGCTGTATATCCTATCTTTGCCATTGGATACTCGTAAACAGCAGTGGGATATCTTAAACCAAGCATTAGAGAAATCTGCTGCCTTCACATTAAGAAAATCACCTCTAAAACTAGGACGAGTAGCCGCAGTTCTAGATTGCAGCTACTCCAGTTCCGGTTCAGCCGAAAAACATCGTCGTCCTCTAGGGGTAGCCTTAGCTACTCATTACTTACTAAAAGCAGCATCCCAGGAATACCAAGCTTTTTGGACAGCATCAACCAGCGATCCACTGCTGATTCTACCTCGTGGACAAACAGACCTAGCTACTCCCCTACTGGATGCTTTAGACTGGGGCGCAGATTTAGTAGTACTTGTCACCGATGGTTGGGAAAATGATCCCCCCAGTGGAGCATCGGAAATTCTACGTGTCTATCGCGATCGTTTAGACCCAAAACAAAAAACTTCCATTATTCATTGCAACCCTGTTTACAACGCCGATGACTTTTCTTTACACCCCCTGAGTCCCGCAATTCCCACAGTAGGATTACGGGATGCAGAAGATTTACCTACGATGTTGGGCTTTGCCCGGTTTGCTGAAGGTTCTGCATCTTTAGCCGAATTGGAATCATATTTAGCAGAGCGAGTTAAGCAAATGTTAAGGGTGTAGGGTGTGGGGTGTTGGGTGTTGGGTGTAGTGTTTAAGACAATTGAATGCGAGTACGTCAAGCAGTTCAACACATTTTTAATTCCCCCCACACCCAACACCCTACCCCCAACACCCTGCTAGCAAGAAAATTTATTTACTTTCAAGAGCATGAATTAAACCTAGTAAGAGTTTACCAACTAATTCACATTGATTAAGAATACTATTGGTAGTCTCAGAAGAAGCTAGTTCAATTCTTTGAGAGATTAACCAATGAGTCTCTAACTCTTTGAGAGAACCTTGCGATATATATAAAAAATGGATATATTCTCCCCTGGATTTGCGTCCATACCCTTCAGCAATATTCGCTGCTATAGACACAGAAGCTCGACGAATCTGTGAAGTCATTCCATAAAGTTCTTCTTTGGGAAAAGTTTTGGTAAGACGATAGCAAATTTCAGCTAGATTTACCGCCTCCTGCCAAACTTTTAAGTCTTGGTAAGATTGAATTTTGGAATTTCCCATAACTTATATATTAACTTACCCTACACCCCACACCCTACACCCTACACCCCACACCCCACACCCCACACCCTACACCCCACACCCTATCCTATGGCATCCAAAAGCAATCTGTTAGCAGACATATCACTTAAAGGACTAGAAATTGCTCCTTCTCAAATACGGGGAGCAGTGCGGATTGTGCCATTATTGCGCCATCAGGTACGTAACGACTTGCGCTTGCTGCGTCGTAGCTACGATGAAGATTTAGCAGTTGTTTCCTTAGCAGGAGAAATGACAGCACCGGGAATGAAATATTTTTCCTATGTTCCTCACGGACTAGTGTTGTCTTGGACTAATGACGGCAGTCCTGTGGGGGCTTTTGGGGGACAGCTTTTTAAAACAGATGGTAAACAGCTAAACTATGGTTGCGCCAGTGTCCGGTTAATGCACCGGATGGTGAAGCGGGAATCTACTAATCAACTGAGATTTTTGCCACTGCACTTGGCAATGGAAGGCTTTTTATCAATGTTTTTCTCTGGCCCTGATATTGCCTGGAGTGAATATTCTAAGTATGCCCTTTCTCATGGGCTGGGTAGCCGAATGGAAAGCTCTTTTAGTGGACGTTATATTGCTGGACTTGAAGATGCTTTGCGGGTATTTGAAATTCACTCTCGACAGGTTGGGGTATTGGTATTTGTTGCCGAAGCATTAGCATCAGCTTTTGTAGTACCGACACCAGAGGACTATCGACTTTTGCACAATAGCTTGTTAGAAGATTTCTATGGTGAGTTATTGTACCAATACGCGTTGCTGCACGATACGACTTTTCCCATGAGTGTATCTTTAGATGAGTCAAAAATTAATGATTTAAAAGCTTTGAGAGCAGCAGTACAAAATATGCGTTCAGATTGGGCATCGTTTCAGGGTTTCATGGCAGAGGGACTGTTAGGACGCAAGTTAATTTCCCAAAAAGTCTATACTGCTGGTTCGTTCATGTTACAACGATTTATTACTGACCTCAACCCCAACGAAGAAAATCATATTGGGGAAGCGATTATTCGAGAGAATGGTGAATTGGAGTATTTGAAGACTTATCGCTTATCAGGAATGCAGACTCGCCGAGTTTATTTGCTGAGTCAGTTAGCCCAGCATAATTGGAATTTGGATGCTACAGCTAGTAAATTGGGCAATACACGAGAGGAATTTGTGCTGCGTTTAGAAAAGGTGGGTTTTGGTTATTTGCTTAATGCAGAAATAAGACAAGCAGCATTGAAAAAAGTCAAGGGTAAAAGGTGATATTGTCTTGCTAAGATTCAGCATTATTTTTTTACAAATTAATTTCAATACATTCGTCAATTTCCGAAAAAGTAAGCTGTTGTGCGTATAATTTGGACTTTTTCGGGTCTGCCACCATTGGTAACTCTGTAATGCTCTGGAAAATTACAGATGCGACAGCTTATAACACTGAGTCAAACAGGGTGAATACAAATCCTAAATGATTCATGAGAAAACACCATATTCATGCAGCTTTGGAAAGTCAAAAATTTGACAATCAATCGCTAACTCAAATAACCCTTTGACCACAGAGAACGAATGGCAAAAAAAGTAAACTTCTCGAATCAATAGACCTCTTGCAAAAGTCCTAAATGCGTGGGACAAGTAGGTTAGAGTTGGGTAGCATCTATGACCTACGAACAAGTAAAGAGCCTGAAGTCAGAGGACTTTAAACGCTTGTGTGGTGTACGTCCAGATACTTTTAACGAGATGGTAGAGGTAGTGCGATCGCACAGCCAGCCAAAACAGAAAACAGGGCGGCCGGGTAAATTAAGCTTAGAAGACCAATTGTTGATGACATTGGAATACTGGAGAGAGTACCGTACCTACTTTCATATAAGCCTAAAAGGAGAGAGATTTAGAGAGAGGTTTTCCAGATACCGTGAAAAGTCAGAACTACTGCCCCCTGCCCCCTGCCCCCTGCCTCACTTCGGCTACGCTCAGTGACCACCTGCCTCCTGCCCCCTGCCTCCTGCCTCCTTCAATTAAAAATCCCTAAGCTCGTCTCGCCAAGTTTGCCACGAGCCATGCCAATTGAACAGGTTCAACGGGTTTAGCAACGTGTACTTGAAAGCCAGCTTCGATCGCTTGCTGTCGTTGTGCCTCACTTGCGTAGGCAGTAAGAGCAACGGCTGGAATTTGCCCGCCCGCTTCGGCACTGAGCGATCGCACTTGCCGAATCAGCCAGTAACCGTCGTCTTCGGGCATCCCAATATCGCAAATCAGCACATTGAATCGATTGGGGTCTTCGCAAAGAGCGGATAAGGCTGCTCTAGCCGATGCGACGGTTAGTACTTGGGCCCCATAGCTTTCCAGCACAAATCTGAACAGATCGCGGGTATCAACTTCATCGTCTACGGCTAAAATGCACAATCCTGTTAAAGCAGGCACAGGTTCAGCCGAAGTATTGACCGCTTCTATCAATGCCATCGGCTCTACATCACTCGCTGATGTCACCTCTGAGGTGAGATTCTTTAGCGGCAGCCGAACGGTGAATGTCGCGCCTTGCCCCTCACCTAGACTTTCCGCCTGCACCGTGCCGCCGTGCAGTTCGATCAGATGACGCACGATCGCTAGCCCCAATCCCAGCCCTGCTTTTGCCTTGGTGGTGCTGGAGTCTCCTTGACGAAACCGCTCGAAAATGTGCGGCAACAAGTCCGCCTTAATTCCTTGTCCGGTGTCACTGACTTGAATTTGAGCCTGAGTCCCGATCGACTCAAGCACAATTTCGACTCGTCCACCTGACGGCGTGAACTTGATGGCGTTGGAGAGCAGATTATACAAGACTTGCTGTAAACGATCGATATCCCCAATGACCATTGCAGGATTCAAGTGTGAAACAAGTTGAATGTTCTTGGCTTCGGCTGAGAGTTGAATAGATTCGAGCGACGATCGAATCACCACGCCTAAATCAATCAGACGGCTGTTGAGAAGCAGCTTACCGCTGGTGATGCGGGAAATGTCGAGAATATCTTCAATCAGTTGAGATTGCAATTTTGCACTGCGCTCGATAACTTCTAGGGCATGAGTGACCATCGCTGCATTCAGGCTGCGCGTGCGAAGCATTTTTGCCCAACCCAGCATGGTGTTGAGCGGGTTTCGGAGTTCATGGGAGAGGTTCGAGACAAATTCATCTTTGGCTCGGTTGGCGGCTTCTGCCTGCTGACGGGCGACTTGCTCTTCTAATAGCCGCGATCGCTCCAGTTCAAACTGCTTGCGATTGGTGATGTCTGAGATCGCCAGCAAAATCATGTCCGTCTGGTCGTCTCGTTGCAGCTTGCAGGCATTGAGCAGCATGGTTTTTTGCCCAATCCGTTCAAAATAATGCTCTATCTCAAAATTTTGAACTTGACGATCGTTGATTAACACGTCTTCTAGAATCGATCGCAGTTCGGGAATATTCCACTGCTGATTGCCTAGCTCAAACAAGAAGGCTCGCTCGGTTTCAGCTTGAGTAACCTGAAACATTTTGTAGAACGCTTGATTGGCCGTGTTCACCCGCAGATCGGACTGTAACACGAGTAGCGGGATCTGCACGGTTTCGACGATCGCTTCTGCATAGTTACGAGCAATTTCTAACATTTCGGCATGGGATTTGAGCGCGTTGATGTCGAGGAAAACCATAGTTACCCCGTCAATTTGATTTTCCGTCGTGCGATAAGGGCGAATGCGGAGCGCATACCAGTAGCCTGCTTGAGTTTGGATATCCTGTTCTTTGGTGTTGAGCGTCTCCAGTACCTCTAAGGTCATCGCTTCTAAATGAGAAACGTCAAAATCAGTGCGGAGGTCGTGAAACGGTCGGCCGACATCGGCAGCAATGAAATTGAACAAGCGCTGCGCGGCAGGTGTAAAGCGGCGAATTCTCAAATCATTGGTCAGCATTAAAATGGGGACGCTGATGCTCTCAATGAAGTTGTTCAGGTCGCTATTGTCTCGGTTTTGTTGCAGATTGCGGCTACGAAGTTCGTCGTTTGTTGTGGAAAGTTCTTCGTTAGTGGCTTGAATTTCTTCTTTCGCCGTTTGAAGTTCTTCGTTCGTGCTTTGCAACTCCTCGTTGCTCGACAGGATTTCTTCGTTCGCTACGCGCAGGCTTTGGTTGAGATAGTTCTGTTCTTGAATGACCGCTTGCAGATGGGCTTGCGCCGAAAGTTCGCGTTGCGTTGCGGCGGCTAGCGACTGCCTAAGCTGCATCACTTCACGCTCTAAGTCTTCTAGCTCTCGCTGCTCAGTCAGGGCGGAAGTGAGGGGAGTAGCCAAAGGTAAAATCGCTTCAAAAATCACTAGAAAATAAACCGCGTTTGCCGTTGTCGGCTGAAACGGCATCACTTCCAGATTGAGAAACGTGGATTGCTCACCCGATTTAATCTCAATTCGTTCTTGTCGAACCGAAACGTTTTGCGTTTGAGCTTGATAAATTGCCATCCGCAGCGCGTTCGCCAATCCTTCTCGCGCCATCAGCAGCAAGTTTAAGTCGATACTGCCAGGGGTGAGTTTCAGGTAGCAATCGGTGTCTCCACGCACAGACAAAATCTGCATTTGGTCGTTAACAACAACAGAGACAGGCGCATAGCGATTTGAAATCAGCCGGTCGATTTCTCGTGCCAGATCCAACGTACTGGCGATGGTTTCAGTGACGCGATCCCGATGAATGACGCTGATAAAGGGCAAAGGAGGAGTCGTAAACGAAAACAGCGATCGCGTCGAAGTCTGCTTCTTTCCATAAATCTTCGCCGCTTCATCTACAGAAGTAAACAATTCTGAGGAAGTTTTGACGCTCTCTGAAGTACCTAAGACCAGAAAGCCCGTTGAATTGAGGCTGTAGTGAAACAGCGACATGATTCGCTCTTGCAACAAATCGGATAGATAGATCAGTACGTTCCGACAGCTAATCAGATCGAGATTCGAGAAAGGCGGGTCGCCGCCTAAGTTGTGATGAGCAAACACACACAGTTCACGAATTGCGCTGCTGATTTGATAGCCCCCGCTTTCCAAAGGCACAAAGAAGCGATCGCGGCGCTCTGGGGAAACGCCCTCCATTTGGCTGTCTAAGTAGAAGCCGGCTCTAGCTTTGTCGATGGCGGCTTTGCTAATATCGGTAGCAAAAATCTGAATCTGCGGTGCGGTGGCGCGATCGCTAAAAAACTCTAACAAGCAGATGGCGATCGAGTAGACTTCTTCTCCGGTTGAGCAGCCTGCCACCCAAACCCGAATCGGTATTGCTGCGGTTTTGTTTTGGCTAATCACCGGAAAAACCTGCGCTTTTAACTGCTCAAACGTTTCCGGGTCACGAAAGAAACTAGTGACGTGAATCAGAATTTCTTCATACAGTGCTTGCACTTCAGCCGGATGTGCTTGTATATACAAAGCGTATTCTTCTAGGGTTTCTAGCTTATAGAGCAGCATTCGTCGCTGCATTCGACGATCGATCGTACTGGGCTTATAAGCGGTGAAGTCAATGCCCGTCGTTGTTCGCAGCAGGGCAAAAATTCGGGTCAGCGCATCCCCCGGTTCGGAGAAATTCTCTATAAGTTGCAGTGGCTCTGAGTATAACAAAAAGCGGCTACGACTGAGGGCGGCTATTTGTTTAGCGATCGCTTTTGGCGGCAGCACAAAATCAACGTTCCCAGTTGCCACAGCAGTACTCGGCATACTGTCAAATCTTGCCGTGTCTTCACACTGAGCAAACGTCACCCCACCAGCTACTTTGATCGCTTTCAACCCCTGAGAACCGTCTCCATCCATACCCGATAGCACGATGGCGATCGCTTTGGTGCCGCGATCGGCTGCCAATGATTTAAAAAACGCATCCCCCGGCAGATATTTGCCGTCAATCTTCTGACGCGAAGCCAAGTGCAGCATACCATTGACGAGCGTCATCTCAGTATTAGGTGGAATCACATACACTTCGTTTGGCTCGACCATCATTCGGTCTTGCACCTGCTGCACTGGCATGGTAGTGACTTTGCCTAGAATTTCAGACAGCAAGCTTTTGTGGTTAGGAGACAAGTGCTGAATTAGCACAAACGCCATGCCCGTATCCGTGGGCAAGTGAGCAATGAGTTCTGTAAATGCCTCTAATCCGCCAGCAGAAGCAGCGATGCCAACAATCGGAAAGGGAGCATCGGTTTTAGGGAATTGCTCTGGATCGATCGGTTCACCTGGAGGCAGTGCAAATGAATTTTCTCTGGGGGGGGGGGAAATTCATAGATAGAAGGCAGAGATCCTTTCAGTAACGGGGTTTTGAGCATTTTTTGCCAAAATAATTGGCGCAAACTCAAGTGTGAATGTGCTAGGTCAGCCTCATCCTATCGCGCTGGGTCAGTCATAATCTTCCCCCCAAAGTAGGCAATTAAGAGCCAATTGCACGTTTAATTACCTAATTTTTCAATTGTCGAAAATACAAATAACACACAATAGCACTGCAATTCTATTCCAGTGAGACTATTCCTTAGGACTCTTGCAAAAGTGCTTTTTGCAAGAGAGGGAAAAGGGTAAAGGGGAAGGGGACGATACAGAACTTTTTCCCCTTCCCCCCGCCCCTTATCCCGACTTATGCAAGAAGTCTAATCTTTTTGCTTGTAACCAAATGTCTTCTACAGGATTCTGTTGTGGAGCATTCGGGGCAAAACGCTCACAAGTTATCAACCATTGTTCTGTTTCTAATTCTGCATTGAGCGAGTCTAAATACTCTTTAATTTGCCCGGAACGGTGGTAACTAGCACCGTCCCAAATAATTAAAATTTTTGCACCTCTTTCGTTGTGACTGAAGATATTCTAAAAAACCTATTGTCGTGTGAGAATTAGCTTTTTTTACTTTGGAAATCAAAAATTCTTTTGTTTTATAGTCTAATGCCCCGAAATAAGTTTGTTTACAACGAGCGTTGGCTACAGGAACTGATACTCGTTCGCTCGTTTTGCCCCAAACATAACCGTTTACGTCTCCCCATAACAAGTCCCTTAATGCTGTAGCAACAATCGTTCATCAGTATCCAAGGCTGCTAGGGGATTTTCTATATCTATCCATGAAACCTGTTCTTCTAGCTTGTCACAACAAGAACGTACTAAACGCAAACCGACATCTAACGAAAGTTGAGTATTTGTTGGGGTAAACTCTTGCAAGATGCTGGCTTCTATCGTCTGATACCGATCGAGGTGCCTGCTGAGTTTTAGGAGAAAATTTGCTCCTTCACCACCATCTTTGATAGCAAACTGCAAAATGGAATCGACGTAAGCTCTAACTTTGGGGTTTTTAATTCCCTCGGTAGCTGATGTATAGAGCAATTCCCCATTAAGATATTCAAAATCTGGTACATACAGGCGATCGCCAACTAGTTCAAATATCTGCATCCCTTGAGCTGGTCTGACTGTTAACTTTTCGCACCTGACTCGATGAGCCGCTTTTTCAAGCAATGTAATCACTGCTAATATTACTGATGGATAGTTACTATCTATACATCTTATTTCTACCGTGCCGAGTTTGTTGAGTCTAACTGGATTCCAAGCTGACTTGAGTAAGTCCCCTCCGGCTTCTTTGAACAGATTCGGTTCAATTGAGGCTTTTTCCATTGCTTGTAACCAAGCATAGTAACGAGCAAATTGCTGTTCAACTAAACCTTCGACACTTTCGGCATAAGACATAAGGGAGCCAACAGGCTGTAAATGAGTGTAAACTCCTTCCCAACCAAAGATTTCGCTACCCCGATAACGAATTGTGTGCGCGGCTAGACCAATCGCTTGTCCCTCATAAAAGGGACACGCCCGCGTCAGGGAAATCAGTGCAGAGTCACAAGCTGTAGCTAAATTAAAGATATTTAATAGTTCTTCTCGCTCTGCCAATGTTGAGTTGTAGGATATTGCAACACGAGGGTCAATTACCCCAGGCGGAACTTCTAAATGCAGATGCGTACCTGTACATTTTCCGGCGTGTAAAAATTGTTCATAGCCTACAGTCCGCGCTTGGATATGGTAATTAGGCTGATCCCGCATAACTGGCATAGTATGCAAAGGATAGCTAGACAAAGGATAAAGGCGTAAACCAATCTGTTGCGCTGCACAGAGTGCTAATTTGAGATTTGTAAGATAAACTCTTCCTAATTCTTTGGCAGTGTCCGCAGGCGGCGTGTTAATTTCTACCATACTTTTGACGAACTCTGCCACAAAGTATTTTGGGTTTAAACCTTGTGCTTGAGCCATTAACTGGCAACTTGTTAAAAACTCATCGGCGCGATCGCTCAAATGACCAGCTTCATCTACCAGAAAAAATTCTTGCTCAAGACCAATACGACGCTTTACTAGATCCATTTAGGCCTCCGTAAGAGTAATCCCGCCACAGCCCCAATACTTTATATGTAGCTTAAAGGATAAAGTGACGAATAGTACGTTTGTAAAGCTGAAACACAAGAGGATTAAGCAGTACTGTCACTAGCAGGCGCAGCGATGGCGATTATGCGATCGCAAAGGATACTGAACAAAAGCGGCGATCGCACATTGAGGTGAAAGATTTCTTCGTCAACGCCACTGCCTTGCCATTCAGTTAAATGCTGGTTTTCTGAACTAATTGTAGCCATATTCCCTCTATATTCTAGAAATATTGGAACGATGTTTCTGTGCAAGTTTTTTGAGTTGTGTAAGCACAAGATAGTATGCTAATAACAAGCAACTAACCATTCTGTTCGGTTGAGATAGTCAAGCGATCGCTTTTTTCCCAGCGATCGCTTTTAATTTTTCACTAATTGGCACAATTGACCGTAAAGCTTATACCTTCTGACAGCTTACTGCTATTGGGGTTTATCCTTAGAAGACTCATTTATTTTGATTTGAGTATTTGTGGCGGGTTTAGTAATGCTTGCTTTTTGATTTCGATAATCTTGCACGGTTAGAAGTTGCCAACTAGAATCTTGTGAAAGTTCCAAAACCCATTGATGATAATCATATAGACTTTCTCTATGCCCAACACTGATAAACGTTGTTTTTGTCTCTTGTAACTGTTGATACAAGTTTCCTTCGTTTTTCAAATCTAAAGCGCTGGTTGCTTCGTCTAATATAGTAAAGCTAGGACGGGTAACTAATAGTCTTGCAAAAGCTAGGCGTTGTTGTTCTCCCAGCGATAAGATATTTTCCCAAGGAACTTCTGTATCAAAGTTGTCTACTCGACTAAGCAAGTTTTGCAAGTTAACTTGTTGCAATACTTCTTTAAGTTCTGCGTCGGTCATCTGGTGGTTTGTATTCGGATAGAGTAACTGTTCGCGCAAAGTTCCCAAGATGATGTAAGGACGTTGAGGCAAAAACAACAATTCTTTTAGGGGAGGTCGCACCAGACGACCGGTTCCTGCGTTCCACAAACCAGCGATCGCTCTTAACAGAGAACTTTTACCTCGACCACTAGGGCCAACAATTAATAAACCTTCTCCTGCTTGAACAGTCAGCGACAAATCTTCGACAATCACCTGTTCGTAATCCGGTGTTTGTAAAGTGACATCATCAAAAGCGAGATGATTTTCTTCGATTGTTTTGATGGTACTGACATTTTCTGGTTGTTTAGTTACTGTTTCTAAAGCATCTGAAAAATCAGCTAAACGCTCAACATAACTGGAAAATCGTCCAGAAGTTCCAAATTCATCTATTAATGTTGCCAGCCCATTAGCAAACATACTGCAAGCTACAACTGCTTGGCTAACTTGTCCGAAATCAATTTCACCTCGAATATATACAGGTGCAAATATTAAATAAGGAAATATTTGGATAATAGACCGATATCCTCTGTTAAAAATGTCTTTATTTCTTTCCCAATCAATCTTACTTTCAGAATTTTTAAAAAGATGATTAAATCTCCGCTGAATGATATTTAATTCTTGGTTTTCTCCCCGGAAAAAAGCTATCGATTCAGCATGGTTACGAACATGAGTTAAGCTATATGTATAATCAGCTTTAGATTCAAGTTCTTCTTGAGTAATCTTATCTAATTCTTGACTCAAATAAACAGCAATCAAATTGCCTATAATCGTATAAGTAAGCAGAAATGCTACAGCAAATTGGGAAATTGACCAAAGAATTATTAAAAAAGTCGTCATTTCCAGGATTTTTTCAAACAAAGTAGCTGAAAAATTTAGAGCAGTCCTGGCAATAGGTTCGATTTCTTGGGATAGACGTTGATCTGGGTTATCGATATCGGAGCTAAAATTGATTTTATAATAAGCGCGATCGCTAAAATATTTTTCTAAAATCTGCTGGTTAAGCCATTGATACCAATCAAGGGCAATTTTTTTTCTGACAAATTTAGTCAATCCTGTCAAGAACGTGATTAAGAGCAGTCCAAGACCGTAAAGTGATAACGTACTAAAAAACTTAGAAGTATCTTTATCTTGAATAATGACATCGATTAAATAGCGATCGACGAAGCTATTAAAGGCAGTTACGCCCACAAGTCCAATTATTAATAAGATTAGGAGAACGAGCATTCCCCATGCCTGAATCACATCTGAAAATGCTCTTCCGTTGAGATTTGTGGGATACCAGTAAGGCCCGGCGATCGCTTTGACATTTTCCCAAAATCGAGTAAAACCGGAAGAAGTATTTGTTAATGATTGATTTTGAATAACTTGGGTTGACATGTTTTATCAATAAACGGAAATCTTGTTTGAGTGAATAAGGCAGGAGGCAGGAGGCTGCAATCAGTGTAGGCTCTAAACTTACATTGATTGCAGATGGGGCTTAAATCCTTGCTTGCAAGCGATCGTGGCAAGCTATACAAGGACAGTATTCCTTCTGTCTTTCTTGCTAAACTTAGTAATTTTTAGTGCTGAGTAATAAGTGAAGTTTATCACTCATGACTCAGCACTTGGAACTATTTTTCCATTTAGATTACGGCAGTTTGCAAGTAATACTATTACAAGTTTTGAAACTTGTTCCAAACTTCAGGATTGACGATGTGAAGCGGCTTTTCACCTTGAAGCACTTGAAGTATTTGATTAGCTGCGGAAAGTGCAGCAGCCATACCAGCTTCAGGTGTAACTCCAGCTAGATGAGGTGAGTAAATTACATTGTCAAAGTTATATAAAGGATTATCTATAGATGGGGGTTCAGGCTCAAACACATCTAGTGCAGCTCCAGCTATCCATTTTTCGCGTAGAGCTACAACCAAATCTTTTTCACGAACTATCTTCCCACGAGAGGTATTGATCAAAAAAGCAGTAGATTTCATCTTCTTAAAAGCTTCCAGAGCAAACATTTCATGAGTTTCATCGGTTAGCTCAGGATGTAAAGATACAAAATCAGATTCAGCCAGAAGATAATCTAAATCTTTGACTAGAGTTGCACCTACTGTTTGGGCTTTATTGGATGGAACATAAGGATCGTAGGCTAAAACTCGCATTTGAAATGCTGTACTACAAATTTTAGCAACAGCACTACCAATTCTTCCCAAACCAACAATACCAAGTGTTTTTCCTTCTACTTGAATTGGTTGTATCTGATTACGAATTAAATAGTTTCCTGTTTTCACACACTGATTGAGGAAACTCAAATTTTTTGCAAGAGATAAAATCATGCAAATCGTGTGTTCTGTAACAGCAGTTGTTGACAACCCTGGGTTGTTGACTACGACAATTCCCTGTTCTGTTGCAGCAGCAATATCGATGGCATCAGTTCCAAATCCAGATGTACTGATGACTTTTAATTTTTTTGCCAATTGAATTGATTGGGCATCTAATTTAGTAGGATAACGGACAAATACGCCAGATGCGTCTTGAATAGCATCATTGATATTATTCTTAGTCGGTTCTTTGATAATTTCGATATTAGTGTGTTCCTCAAGGAGTTTTTCACCTGTTTCGTCATACATTCTCCCGATTAAAAGAACTTTGTGAGTTTTAGTATTCGTTGCTGAAATTTGGGGGAAAATAGCTGTCATACAATTTCTCCTAGATTAAATTATTTCACACAAAAGAGTTTATGGGCGATGGATATAATTGTTGAGGTAGTTTCATACTTTCTAGAATTAAATTAGAATTATTAGAATTAGATGCGGTTGGCTCTAATAGCTGAGACAAGTTTTGAGCAATAGTAATTAAAGGGTCGATCGCTTGAATAGAATCAATGCCATTTAACTTGAGATATTTGGCTAGGATATGAAATTCTGTACAACCAGAAATAAAGGAACGAGTCTTATATTTATTTAACAACTTTTGAACGTCTTCAAGAATTGCTAGTGGGTTTTGTCCTCGTTTTAATACTTTAAAAATCATCTCATGAATCAAACGATGATCTTTTTCATCTGGAGAAATAATTTGATTCGCAGCAGTACAACCTCGTTCAAACAATTTTTTTTTGTAAGTACCTGTACCTGCAAGTAAAAGGGCAGGCTCATCATGTTCTTGCAGTTGTTGGTCTGCAATTTTAATTAAGGAGATTACTTTATTAGTCTGATGCTCTGGAAGATGAGCCAAAGCATAATGAGCAGTGCAACAACCAATCACTATGCGATCGACTAATTGATTAAGTTTTTCTAAATGTATTTGCACAAAATCAATGAATTCTCTTTCATTTCCACTATGAACTGAAGTCGTGCGATCTGGTGCAGAGGGAAGTGAGAAAACAATAACGTTGGGTGCTTCTTGTTCGTTGTCGATATACTGGTTGTATTCATAAATGGTTTTAAGAAATTCAACAGTAATTACAGGCCCCATTCCGCCTAAAACTCCAAGAACTGGTAGTTTATTCATAAATATCCTCAAAATTTGTGATTACTATGGTTGAACTGTGTAGATGACTAAAAATTAAAATTGGTAGCGAAAAGGTTGTTATCTTCACGTTCGGGGTTCTCTGTGCGATCGCATAGCTTTAATAATGGTGTATTAGGAGATTTTACTACTTCTTCTAGAAGACCTTCTAACAACTTGAGAATCAAGGAAATACGTTCGCTGGCAAATATATCTGTGTTGTAAATTAATTTCAGATATAGTTCTCCTTCGTCTACAAAAGTGAATTCTAAATCAAATTTAGCAGTGACAATTTCTTGAGCAATAGAGTTAACAGTAATTCCATCTAAAGCTAAATCTACATTTTGATTGTTTTGCAGTACAACTGCAATATCAAATAGGGGATTACGGCTAGGATCGCGTTTGAAATTTAAATCTGATACTAGTTTGTCAAAGGGATATTCTTGGTTATCATACGCTTCTATTGTTGTTATTTTCACTTTTGCAAGTAAAGTAGCAAAACTATCGTCTACTGCTATTTGGTCGCGTAAAACTAAAGTATTAACATAAAAGCCTATTTGTTCTTCTAAATCGGGATGATTTCGTCCAGCGATGGGAGAGCCGATTGTAATCTCATTTTGTTCGGTATAGCGAAAGAGAAAACTTTTGACTAAAGTCAGTAAGCCCATAAATAAACTGGCTTCTTGAGTTTTGATTAATAACTCAAAATCCTTGATTAATTCTGGCTTTGGCTTCCAAATCGTCGCAGTTCCTGAGAAACTTTGCACTGCTGGCCGAATACGATCTAAAGGTAAGTCAAGACGCGCCGGAGTAGGAGTTAATTTAGCTAACCAGTAATCGCGTTGTGCTTGTAGTTTTGACGTTTGCAACTGCTGGTCTTGCCAGTAGCTATAGTCTTTATAATGAATCCTCAAAGGTGGCGGTAATTCTACATTTTGTTGTCCGTAGGCATGATAATGTGCGAGGAAATCTTTAATTAAAACGCCTGCTGACCACCCATCTGAAATGATGTGGTGCATATTAAACAGAACTATATAACTTTCTTCACTGAGTTTTAGTAAGTTAACCTTGAGTAAAGGCCCTGTTTCCAAATCAAAAGTAGTTTTGGCGTTGTTGCAAATAGCTTCAACAATGATATCTTCTTGTTTTTCATATTCCATTAAGTCTATCTGTTTAATTGCAAAATCAATTTGCTCGTGTACTACTTGACGCGGTTCATTATTTATTAAGGTAAATGTAGTACGTAAAATTTCGTGGCGTTGAATCAAATGTTGAAAAGTATTTTCAAAAGCAGCAATATTTAAATTTCCTTTGAATTGATAAGCACTGGGCATTCCGTAGGCATTATGGTTGCGATCGAGAAATTCTAAAGCCCAAAGGCGGCGTTGCCCATAAGACATAGGATAAGATGTTTGCTGAGTTATTGCTGGTATAGGTTTTTGATAATTGTATTGGGTTTTAGAGATTAAATCTGCTAATCCGACGATTGTGGGAACTTTAAAGAAGTCAGCCAATTTGATTAACACATTTAATTCTTTATGAACGTGATTTACTACTCTCGAAAGTAACAGAGAGTGTCCACCGATTTCAAAGAAGTTATCAAAAATACCGATGGGATGTTTAGTAAGAATCTTTTCCCAGATATTGACTAGCTTTGACTCTAAAGTATTACGCGGTGCGGCGTAAGCTATTTGGGTTAATTTACCTGTTTCCTTGATTTCGACAAGCGATCGCAAGTCAATTTTGCCATGTCTAGTTAAAGGAAATTGCTTTAAAAAGACAAAGGAAGTAGGAATCATGTAAACTGGCAGAAAATTCGAGAGGAATTCTCTGATTTCTGAAATTTCTATCTGTTTATCAGTTTGACAATAGGCAGATAACTGAGTTTGATTATTTAATGTCGGTAACACAATTGCTCTCTCAATCTGGGCATAACGGCTAAGTTGGTATTCAATTTCACCTGGATCTATACGATAGCCATTTACCTTAACTTGATTATCTTTTCGCCCCATAAATTCAATCACACCTGGGGCAATTTGTTTACCTAAATCTCCTGTTCTAAAGAGAATTTTTTCTGAACTAAGAAAGCTGGATTGAAATTTTTCTTTAGTGATTTGGGGAAGATTGCGATAACCAGCGGCTAATGCTGCACCTTCTACGCAAATTTCACCTACTATATGCAGAGGTACGGTGTTATTGAATTCATCCAGGACAAATAATCGATTGTTATGGAAAACCTGACCAAGAGGTACGTCTGTATTTAAATTTTCATCGATTGTATATTGAGATACGCCAACACAAGTTTCTGTGGAACCATAGACATTGCTGATAATTTTCGCTGGGAAGCGTTTTCGTAAAGCGATCGCAGTTGCTTTATCTAATTTCTCTCCCCCTGAAGAGATATATTTTAAGCTAGGGATAGTTTCTTCAGGTTCGAGTACATTTAAGATTTCTCGATAGATAGATGGCGTTGTGTGCAGTGCATTAATTTGGTTTTCTTGTAAAAAGGAAACTAAATGCCCTATATGCTGTACTTCGTACATATATAAAGCAGCACCTATTGTCAAAGGTAAAAAGATATTACGAAAAGATGGATCGTGGGTGACAGGTGCAGTGAAGATATAGCGCCATTCAGGATGTTTATCTAAGTCAAATGTGAGTCGTAAACTCCGAATTACATTCAAAATAGAGATATGACGACCCATAACTCCTTTAGGGTTTCCTGTTGAGCCAGAAGTGTATAAAATATAAGCAATTTGGCTAGAGTCTGGTTTGAGTTTCGGCTCAGTGATATCAAAATCTGCCAAAATATTATCGATTCGATCCAAACAAATTGCTTCGATTTCTTGAGGTAATTGGGAGACAAAATTACTCTCTGTGAGACAAATATCACAGCCGCTATCTTTTAAAATAAAATCGATGCGACTACTAGGATATTGGGGGTCTATCGGCACATAAGTTGCCCCAGTTTTAAAAGTAGCCAGAATGCCGATAATTAAGTTTTGATTGCGTCCGAGCGCTAATGCGATCGCTTTCCCAGAAGTAATGTGATATATCTCATGTAAATAATTAGACAAACGATTTACTTTATCATTCAATTCTCGATATGTAAGAGTCGTTTCTCCAACGATTAATGCTGGTGCATTTGGCGTAGATTTGACTTGAGCAATGAAGTCATCAACGATGGTAGAATTTTCCGGTAATTCTATTGTTGGGCCGATTAATTCTGCCAATAATTGTTTCTGTTGCACTTGTGTTAATAAAGGCAACTCAGAAAGCAAACCATTGGCATTTTTAATTATCCCCTCCATTAAAATTTCAAAACTTTCTAGAAACTGTTTGATAGTTTCCGGTTTAAAAAGTTCTGTATTATAGTTGCAGTAGACAATGAATGCGTCATTGACTTCGATGAAATTAAAGCCTAAATCAAAAGGAGTATAGCCAATTGGCTCTGGTGGTAGCGATACTTTTAATCCCTCAAACTCAGGTAGAGTTAAACTAGGATCCATATTGAAAGATACGGATATCAAGGGAGAACGAGAAAAATCCCGTTGTAATTGTAAGGCTGCTAATAACTCTTCTAAAGCGTGACTTTGGTGTTTAAAAGCGGCTATGAGTGTTTCTTTTGTATGACGAAGATGTGCAA
Organism: Nostoc sp. DedQUE05; assembly: GCF_034530955.1. Classification (NCBI taxonomy): domain Bacteria; kingdom Bacillati; phylum Cyanobacteriota; class Cyanophyceae; order Nostocales; family Nostocaceae; genus Nostoc; species Nostoc sp. DedQUE05. Next base: position 86,648 of record NZ_JAVRCB010000019.1, read on the forward strand.
CAAAAGAAGTAGTAATATCTGTCTGAATACGAACTGGTAAAAATTGCGAACAAAAGCCAATTAATGTTTCGCTGCCTTCAAATTGTCGTCCAGAAATGGGAATACCAATTACTAAATCATTATGACCAGAAATTCGACGCAGAAAAGCTGTGTAAGCAGCGAACATTGTCATAAATAATGTCGCTTGATTTTTGCGTCCTACAATTTGCAAATTTTGCCACAGTTGAGGAGCAATAATTTTACTTTCTCTACCCCCTGTATAAGTTTTGACAGCAGGACGAGGAAAGTCAGTAGTCAGCTCAAATACAGGGATTTCTCCCTCATAAGTTTTTAACCAAAAATCACGATGCTCTTGCATTTGTGAACTTTGTGCTTCTTGCTGTCGCAAAGCTAAATATTGGCGAAACTGCATTGGTGGCGCTAAAGAGTCTGTAACAACACCAATTTTTGCTGAATAAAGTTTGCCAATTTCATTCAAAATTAGCCCTAATGACCAACCATCTGCAACGATATGATGAGTTTTTAAAGATAGCAGATAATGTTCGGGTGCTAAACGCATCAGTACAGCTGCAAATAAAGGAGCGATACTCAAATCAAAAGGTTTTTGAGACAACTGAGTTCTTAATTCTAAAGCACTTGCTTCAGGGTTATCTTCATCTATTAAATTAATTAACGGTAGGTCAATTTTGACACTATTGATAACTTCTTGGAGTTCGCCTTGTTCTAAGATTTGGGTTCGCAATGCCTCGTGGCGGTTGACTACTTCATTAATCGCTTGCTGCAAAGATGAAATATCTAAATCACCACGCAATTCTAAAGAAGTAGTAACGTTATATGATGCTGAAGCGGTTGTGTCTAATTCTGCCAATAACCAAAGCTGACGTTGCGCTTCATTGGTAGAAAATGTCTGGTTTAAATTGTTCCTACCATCTTCATCGTTAGAGCGATCGCTTTCTTCTCTTTTCTTTGCTTGCGGTGGTTTAGCATTTTCAAAAAAACCCGCTTGTCGCAGTTCTATAATTGCTTCTTTGACAGCAGTTACTACTTTATCTATATCTTTATTGGTATGGTAAGTGGAGAGAAAACAAACTCGTTTTTCCCATGTATAAATACCTTTGACATTCAGTAAGTAGTAAAAGAGTGGTAATTCAATAGGTTGTAAGAAAAGACTATAAGATCCAAAAGGTTCAAAGCGAAATAAAGAGCCGAAATTAACAATGCGGATAGGAATTCCTATTTCTTGAAAGAACTGATTAACTTCAGTAGCTAATCGATTAGTTAATTGATTTAGCCTTTCTTGAAGCGTTGCACCTTGTTCGCGTAAATGTAGCATTACTGCGCGACAAGCTGCCAAAGCTAAAGGATGACGACAGAAAGTTCCACCATAAGCGGTTAATTCTGTTTGTGGATGGGAATTATCTCCATAACTCCAGAAACCGCCATCAATTGTATCTAAAAAATCTGCTTTGCCACAGATCGTGCTGATAGGCAAACCACCACCAATAGCCTTACCGTAAACTACGATATCTGCGTCAACATCAAACCATTCTTGCGCTCCTCCTAGAGCTATCCGAAATCCAGTAATAATTTCATCAAAAATTAGCGCAATATCTTTTTCATGAGTCAATTTTCGTAATTTTTGCAGAAACTCTTTAGGTTGCAAATCGGGTTTACGGCTTTGAACAGGTTCTACTAAAACTGCTGCTAAATTATCAGCTTGAGCAGCAATTATTTCTAGACTTTCTTCGGCTCCGTAAGTAAGAACTATTACGTCTTCAACCATTCCTGATGGTGTACCGAGACTTAATGGTTGAGCGGTTCCTGGCTCCTCTCCAACTCTTGCTAAAATGCCATCAAAAGTACCGTGATAAGAACCAGAAAATAAAGCAATTTTTTGGCGTTTTGTCCGCGAACGAGCAATACGAACTGCTGCCATAATTGCTTCTGTACCAGTATTACTAAAAGCGACTCGCTCCATACCTGTCATTTCACAAATTAAAGCAGCCGTTTCTGCTGCAATATTAGACTGCATTCCTAATCCGATTCCGTGTTGCATTTGCTGCTGAACTGCTTCTATAACGAAATCAGGACTGTGTCCAAAAAAGTTAACACCAAACCCCATTGCTAAGTCGATGTAATCATTGCCATCGATATCACGAAAATATGCACCTTGGGCTGATTCTGAGACAATGGGATACTGAAATTCTTTTAAAGCCATGCGGAAATCAATGGTAGGTTTAACATCAACCATTGTCTTTCGGCTGTTTTGCGAATATGCCTTAGATTTTGCTGTTTTTTGATTATAAATAATCTCTAGTTTTTGGATAAAAGCTTGCTGTTGTTCTGTTAAAGATTTCTTCTCAGTCAGCTTTAAGGCTAATGGGTTTAAACTAGGAGAACTAGTTTTTTGAGGCGAATCAGTTTTAATTTTTTGAGGCAAAGGTGTAGTTTCTATTTTGCTTGTTTTAGAAACTGTTTGGTTAATTAAAACTTCTGATGTATTGCTTGGTGCCACAGATCCAGATTGGAGTATTTCTAATTGCTTGAGAATGGTTTTTTCATGTACATCTTTGAGGTCTTTTAAAGATTGTAGTTGAGCCATCATCAAAGCTTCTTTGCCAGAGGTTTGTGTTGATAATGGTACTGTTTTAACTTGGCTAACAATAGCGCTTTCAGCAGAGGTAGAAGCAATAATTAACTCTTGTCCATTGTAGATGCTGGTATTATTCTGTTGAGAAAAACTATCCGCAGTGGCAAAACCGCAGCGTTTTAAAACAGCACACCAACTTTCTCCACTTAACAATGGAGTATCTATACGTAACTCTTTGTCTTGAAAGCGCCACCATCCGGGCGTAAGTCCAAAGGTTAAATCAAGCCAGGAATTATTTTCTACTGTTTCTAGTAGTACTAAATAACCACCAGGTAGTAGTAATTCTCGAATATTATTTAGTGTTTCTGTAATATTTCGGGTACTATGAAGTACATTAGCAGCGACAGCTATGTGATAAGAATGTGCTGTTAGTCCCTGAGAAACTGGTGATTTTTCAATATCTAATTGATGGAAGTTGAGATTATCTCTGTGTTTAAACTTTTGTCGCGCTTTATTCAGGAGAACAGGAGAAAGTTCGGTAAAAGAATAAGTTGCATAATTGAGATTTAAATCATTAAGAATTGCTTCTGAAGTCGCACCTGTACCACCTCCTACTTCAATAATTTGGTAAGGGCGATCGCTACTAGAAAAACTCTTTAAAATGAAGTTAATTTCTTGAGCTACTCGTTGATTCATTAAACGAGATACTGGAGAATTACCATATATGCTTTCCGCATGAATCACTGAACCTGCTGGGAAAATTAACTCTAGAGGATCTATATTTCCTTTCAATACTTCTGCTAGATTTTCTCCACAGCGTTGCAGCATTTCTAACTCAGGTTTTGCTGCTGGACAAGTAGTTTGCAGATTTTCTATAGCTTCTGGTAAAGAAAAAGGCGTAGGTAGGTTTTGTACTATCCAGATGTTACCTTGATTTTGAATAATTCCAGCTTGCTCTAAAGTTTTTAAATAACGAGTAATTAAAACATGATATTTTGGGGCAATAGGCAAAGTTTGTAATAAGTTTTCTGTTGTCCAACTTTCTGCTATCTTTAGTTTTTTACCTAATACTTTTAAAGCTTTCAAGATATAGGCAATACTAATCGGTTGTAATTGTGAAATTACCCAGAGATAATTATTTAATTCTGACTCAGAATTAGATACTTTATTAGACGTTTCATTTAATATAGTAGCTACTGAAGATATTTCTAATGGTTTTGGTTCAATATAATCAGAAAGATAATTAGCTATATCAGCAATTGTTTGCAAATCGGTAAATAATCGATCTATCTTAACTTTAACGCCAAAATTCTCTTCAATTTTACGAGCAAAGTCAGTCAAAATAATTGAATCTGCTCCTAGATTTAATAAAGTTTCATCATCTCTAATATCATTTTCATCTTCTTTTAGAAGCAGAGCCAAGATAGACTTTAACTGATTGCCGATTTCTTGCTGATGTTTTTGGATATTTGAAACTTTTGCTACAGTCATCTTGGTCTCCATTAGCTCGTTTTCTACAGACACTTCTTTAATTGAACTTGATTCGACTGAAATAGCAGATTTAAATTGAAACCTTTTTCGTTGAAAAGGATAGTTTGGTAATTGAATATTTCTGTAACCGTAATCTTCATTGAATTTTTCGGCGTTAAAATTTACTCCATGAATGTAGAGTTGGGCTAGTGTTGATAACATAGTCTGCCAGTTATCCAAACCTCTATTGAGAGAACTCAGCCAGATAACTTCATCGTTATAACGGCGACCTTGTTCTGCAAGTATTGGTCTTGGGCCGACTTCTAAAAACAGGTTATATCCTTTGTTTAACGCCGTAATCAGACTTTGCAAAAATTGCACGGTTTGACGGCATTGTTGTCTCCAGTAACTTGCATCGGGCGTATTTGCTATAGTTTGTCCGTTAATTCCTGAAAGTATTGGAATTTGGGGCTGATCGTAAGAAATACTACGAGCAGCAGTTTCAAAATCATCTAAAATTGACTCTATTAATGGAGAGTGAAAAGCACCGTCAACTGATAGTAATTGAACAGCTATTTTTTGGTTTGTGCAGTTGGCTACAATTTCATCAACGCTATTACTTTCTCCAGAAATTACAATTTGTTGAGGATGGTTAATAGCCGCAATTGAAACTGTATTACTATAGTTTTGAATTAGATAAAGTACCGTAGCTTCATCTGCAAAAATTGAAGCCATTTTTCCTGTAGGCGCAGTTTGCATTAATTGCCCACGTTTAACAATTAATTCTAAACCTGCTTCTAAACTAAATACTTTTGCAATACAAGCTGCGACATATTCACCAACGCTATGACCAATTAGTAAACTTGGTGTGATTCCCCAAGATTGCCACAGCATGGCAACTGAATATTCTAGAGCAAATATAGCTGGTTGAGCGTATGCAGTTTGATTGAGTAAATCTGTGCGATCGCCAAATAATATATCTTGTAGTGGATACTCTAAATAATTCGCTAAAATATCTGCACATTTGTCAATATATTTACGAAATGTAGGTTGGGTTTGGTAAAGTTGATGACCCATACCTGCATAACAAGCTCCTTGACCAGTGAAGAGAAAGACAATTTTCGGTTGTTTTTCTCCTGCAAAACGTTGATAAAAAGTAAAATTATCAATAGTTTTTTCGTCAGCAAAAGTCGCTAATTTTTGTTGCAATTCTGATAATGTATCTGCAACAATCGCCAATCGTTCAGCTAAAGGCGATCTACCCATTGCCGCACTATGGCAGATATCTCCAATTTCTAGATGAGATTCTAAGTGAGTGTAAAAACGCCGTGCTAGTTCTTTTAAAGCTGTTTCGTTATGAGCAGAAATCGTCAACAGATGACTCGGACGTTGCAGCTTAATTTCTGGTGTGTTGCCAACAGGCGCTTGTTCGACAATTACATGAGCATTTGTTCCAGAAAAACCGAAGGAACTCACCCCAGCAATGCGGAGTTCACCATTGTTAGACCAGGGTATTGTTTGACCGGGAATTTTAATTGGATACCCTTGCCAATTAATCAGGGGATTAGGTTCTTGAAAGTGAAGATGAGGCGGAATTTCACCATGCTGGAGGGCGAGAATTGTCTTGATCGTGCCTGCTATCCCTGCGGCGGCTTCGAGATGTCCGATATTAGTCTTAACTGAACCGACGTAAAGAGGTTGCGATCGCTCTCCATAAACAGCAGCGATGGCGTTCATCTCAATAGGATCGCCTAAAGAAGTTCCCGTGCCATGTGCTTCTAGATACCCTACCTCCTGGGGTTTGACTCTGGCATCAGCTAAGGCTTGGCGGAGTAAATCTTGTTGGGCGGGGCCGCTAGGAACTGTCAACCCGGCGGCGGCACCGTTATGATTGACCGCAGATCCTCGGAGGAGGGCGAGAATGCGATCGCCATTTTTCTGGGCGACAGACAAGCGTTTCAAGACTAAAACCCCACACCCTTCTCCCCGTACATAACCGTTTGCAGCTGCATCAAAAGTCTTGCAGCGACCATCGGGAGACATCATCCCCGACTGGGAAAGGTTAATCGTAATTGCCGGATTTAAGATCAGATTTACTCCAGCTACTAAAGCTAGTTCGCATTCATGATTTCTTAAGCTGCGAATAGCTTGGTGAATGGCAACCAGTGAAGAAGCACAGGCTGCATCAATAGACATACAAGGGCCGCGGAGGTTTAAAAAATAAGATAGCCGTCCTGCTGCGGCACTTAGGGCGTTTCCTGTACCAAAAAAAGAATCGATTTCATCATAGTTGCTTTTGTAGACTGTCATCGCGTGGTCAACACTAGTTATACCGACAAATACACCCACGCGATCGCTTACTAAATTGGTTGGTGGTAAATTGGCGTTTTCTAAAGCTTCCCATGTCACCTCAAGGAGTAACCTTTGTTGAGGGTCCATTGAGGTTGCTTCGCGGGAAGATATGGAGAAGAAACGGGCATCAAATTCTGTAATATCCTGTTGTAAAAATCCTCCATAACGAGTGTTCATTTTGCCGGGAGTAGGTTCTGGAGCATAAAATTTTGAGATATCCCAACGGTTTTTAGGAACTTCTACAATTGCGTCAAGTCCGGCTTTACAGGAATTCCAATAATCTTCAGGAGAATTTATGCCTCCAGGGAAACGACAACCCATCCCAATAACAGCAATTGACTCGCTTTGTCTAGTTTCTAATTCGGTAATGCGAGCTTGCATTGCCTCCATTTTTGTTAAGGTTGATGCTATGAGTTTTTTATAATCTGTAGTTTGAGCCATATAATTTTTTTTAATGCAGAGTGACGCGGAGGTTTACGCTAAGGTTCGCAAAGTGTTAGTTAAAGGTGCTTTATTCATCATATTGTTCTAGTTCTGCTAGCTTTTGATTAAGTAGTGTTGCTAGTTCGTCTTCATCAAGGCTGTCATAAGGATTTGGAGCAGATGTTTGTGAGTTTATTTCTACCTCAAATTCGATACTATCAGCTAAGACTTCTTCTTTCAGATAATTACTAATACTTGTGATATTAGGGTAATCAAATATTACAGATGATGGTAAAGTGCAAGCTAAGTTAATTTCTAGTCGATTTTTAAATTCTAGTACCATTAACGAATTTAAACCTAACTCTAAAAATGAGGTTTTTTGAGGAATAACAGTACTTGGGGCTAATCCGGTAACTTCGCGTAAAACTTGCTCAATTCCTTGAGCTAAAGTTGTTGTTCGCTCATCTACAGCTACAGATTTTAATTGTTTTAACAATTTTGCTTCTTTGCTATTTTCTTTGATTGCGATCGCTTCAGCAAAGAATGGTTGATTAATCTGAAAAGCTTGATAAAAAGTAGACCAATCAATATCAATAATAGCTCCTTGATAAACGTTAGCCAGAATCAACTGGCTGAGATATTTTAGGGCGGTATCAGAAGACATACTTTGAATACCCCAATTAGCAAAACGTTGTTTGTCAATTTCATTTCCTGTATCCCATGCTCCCCAATTGATACTGATACTTGGTAATCCTAAACTTTGTCGTTGCTGCATTAAAGCATCCATAAAAGCATTCGCAGCAGCGTAACTACTTTGACCGGGCGAACCGAGAATTACAGCAGCAGAAGAAAAGGCAACAAAAAAGTCTAAAGATAGATTGCGGGTGTAGCGGTCTAATAATAAAGTACCTTCTACTTTGGGACGCATGACATTTTGATATCTTTGCCAATTTTGATTGCTCAAAAGCCCATCATCTAAGACAGCCGCCGCGTGAATTACTCCACGTAAAGAAGGTAAATCTGTGCCAAAACGGGAGAAAAGTTGTTCCATATCTGCTGCTGAGGTAATATCAGCGCTGATAATTGTAATCTGTGTACCATTTTTAGTTAACGAGGCGATCGCTTCTGGTTGAGATTTAACATTGCGGCTACATAAAACTAAATGTTTAGCTCCCATTTCTGATAACCACTCAGCCATTAATAAGCCCAGTTTACCTAAACCACCAGTAATTAAATAAGTTCCTTCTTTGGTAACTAGCTGCTGTTTTTGGGCTGTAGGAATTGTTGCAGATACTAACCTTGCTCCATAGCGGTTTCCTTGGCGTAAAGCTAGGTGTGACTCGCTGCTAGAAGCGTGGAATTCGTTGAATAAAAATTCAGCTTCATTCAGTTCTACCGTGGGCGATAAATCTAAACATACACAACGAATTTGCGGGTATTCATTATTAATTACTGCGCCTAATCCCCAAAGGGAAGATTGTTGAGGTTGCAAATCAGTCTCAGCTAGCACTCGATTTGCACCGCGAGTTATTAACCATAAATCAGGTAGTTTTTTCCAACTAGTAGTAAGAGTTTGAATTAAGTGCAATGCAGCATGACAACTCTTGTAAACTGTATCCGAACATTCTTCATCAGGTACATTTTCCCAAGCATAAATCACACCCGTAGGAAATTCTCCCGATGGATATGCTTCTTGATATAAGCGTTGAAAATCAGATTTTTGAGATGGATTGATGATAAACTCATCTTGAAAATGGCATTTATATTCATCACCAAATTCTACAGTGATGACTCGTTCTCCAGCTTTTTTCAATAAATCGCTCGACTGATTCAATGCTGTTCCAGGATGGACAAACACTAACCAAGAATTTTGAGAGTTTCCTGTAATAGTTGGAAGTGTATCAAGCTTTTGCCATTGAACCTGATAAAACCAATTATTTTCATTCTCCTGCCATAAACGTTGTAAAATTGCCGGATTAGTACGCCGTGCTATTAAGTCTGTAAACCGAGCGCAAAGCTGTTCTTGCTCATCGTAAACATCTACGTTTACGCATATTTCACCGTTAGTATTAGATTTAACATCAATGTGCGTCCAAGCTTGAGTACCAGGATTGCCAAATAATTCTAATGAAGAGAAACCATAAGGTAAATGTAATTCTTGGCCGTGAATTTCTGGGAAAGCCGCACCAACACTTTGCAAGCAAGCATCTAAAAGCACGGGATGCAGACAATATCGCCGATCTGTCAAACTGCGATCGATACTAATCTTAGCTTGAGAACCATTGCTTAAATAATTTAGTTCTTGAATAGCTTGAAAACGCGTACCATAGCTAATTCCCATCTGCTGATAAAGCTGATAAAATTTGGAAATCTCAACAGATTCTCCTTTTTGATCAGACCAATTACTAACAGATGTGGGTGTTTTTTGATTGTTGGGTTTAATTTCACCAGTTACATGGAGAATCCAGTTATCTTTTGCCGAATCACTACTAAATATTTCAAAACCATAGCCAAATGGCTTATTAGGCTTAAAAATCATTTGTAATCTGATTGGAGATTGAGATAAAAGTAATCCCTGATGAATAGACACATTTTGAATAATCGCCAAATTATCAGTAAATATTTTCTGGCTAGCTACTAAAATTGCTTCAATAAAACCCGTAGCCGGAAATAATATTTTTCCAAATACCTTGTGTTCTTCCAGATATTCTGGATTATCAGCACTTATCTCTCCTTCAAAAATAAATTCTCCCGTAGCTAGTTTTTTCACATCGCTAATAAAAGGATGCAACTTAGTTTTGAGATCGGCTACAGAAAATTGTGAATTTTTTAGCCAGTAACGTTCTCGCTGAAATGGATAAGTAGGTAAAGGAATCCGCTTTCCTTGCTTAAATACCTCTGTCCATTCTACAGAATAACCATTAACAAAAAGTGTCGCTAAACTTCTGTACATCTGAGTTTGTTCATCTTGTCCGGGTACGATACTGGGTAGCCATGATATTTCTTTGATTTGATAAGTTAGCCGTGCTATACCCAGTAACACAGGCTTCGGCCCTAACTCTAAAAAATGGCGATAACCACTGTCAATTAAGAATTTAAATCCTTGACCAAAATGCACAGTGTTGCGAAGATGGCGCAGCCAATAATCAGGAGTAGTAATTTCTTGACCAATTGGTTTACCCGTGATATTGCTAATAATAGTCAAGCTTGGTTCATGAAAAGAAATTTTATTTAAAACCTTGGCGAATTCATCAAGAATTGGCTCCATTAACAGAGAATGAAAAGCATGAGATACTGCCAAGCGTTTAGTTTTATAACCCTGTTCTATAAAAGTTTTCTCTAGTCGATCAACAATTTCAATCAAGCCAGAAATGACATTAATTGCACCATTATCTGCGGCAATATTTACTTGATTTTTGTATGGAGTAAGATAATTTGCTACTGTTTGATAATCAGCATAAATTGCTGCCATTGCCCCATTGTGCGGTAATTCTCCCATCAAGCGACCGCGTTGGACGACTAATTGCAAGGCATCTTCTAAAGAAAAGACTCCTGCTAAACAAGCGGCGACATATTCACCAATGCTGTGTCCTAAAAGTGCAGAAGGTTGTATTCCCCAAGATTGCCATAATTTAGCAAGTGCATATTCAACTGCAAAAAGTGCTGGCTGTGTGATTTGAGTCTGTTCGAGCAACTCGCTATTTGGCAATTGAAAGATTAAATCTAACAGCGATTTTCCTAAAATAGGTTCTAAGATTTTGTTACAAAGATCCAAAGTATTTCTAAAGACAGGTTCTTGGTTGTAAAGAGTTTGTCCCATCCCTGAATATTGAGAACCTTGTCCTGAAAATAGAAAAGCTACATTTGGTTGAGTTTCTGATGAAATTGGCGTAATTACATTATGAGAATCTTCACCGGTTTGGAAATCAGCAAGTGCTGTTTGTGCTGTAGTAATTGAGTCGGCTAAAACACACAATCGATGTTGGAAAACAGCCCGCCCTGTACTGGCAGTAAAACAAGCATCTGCTAAATTAACAGACTCATTCAAAGCGTACTGATAATTTTTGGCTAACTCTTTGAGAGATTTTTCAGAACGAGCCGAAAGCGGCAGTAGGTAAAATTTATTCTCGGATTTTTGCGGAGAGTTAGATGCAATTTCTCCAACAATAATATGAGCATTAGTACCACTAAATCCAAAAGAACTTACTCCCGCGATGCGTTCTCGTTCGCTAAAATGCCAGTCTTTTCCATGTACTGGAACTTCAAAAATATGAGAACTCCAATCAAAACGGGGGTTGGGTTGTTGAAAGTGAAGATGGGGAGGAATTTTATGGTGTTGTAAGGCTAAAACAGTTTTGATTAACCCAGCAATTCCGGCTGCTCCTTCTAAATGTCCTAAATTAGTTTTGACAGAACCAATAATTAAAGGTCGATTTTGAGGACGATCGCTAAATACCGCAGCCATACTTTCTAATTCTATCGGATCGCCGATCGCAGTCCCAGTACCATGAGCTTCGATAAAATCTATTTGCTCTGGTTTGAGTTTCGCTGTCTTCAGTGCTTGCTGTAATAATTTTTCTTGAGCATCGCCATTAGGTACAGTCAGCCCACTACTCGGGCCATCATGATTCACGGCTGTACCATGAACTCTAGCTAAAATGCGATCGCCATTTTTAATTGCTTGACTTAACCGCTTCAAAACAATCATCCCGCAACCTTCGCCGCGCACCATACCATTGGCACTCGCATCAAAAGTCTTGCAACGTCCATCAGGTGCAAGCATCTGAGCGCGACTTTCAATTAAGGAAATTACCGGGGTTAACATGATGTTGACACCACCCGCCAAGGCAATATCGCACTCACCATTACGCAACGCATTGCAAGCTAAATGTACTGCTACTAAAGAAGAAGAACAAGCAGTATCAACCGTCATTGATGGCCCTTGCAAGCCCAGTACATAAGAAAGACGACCGGCGGCTACACTTACAGAAGTTCCAGAACCGGTATAGGCGTTGATTGCTTCTGGTGCATAACTCAACTGGGCATAGTCTTGAGTCATCGCCCCCACAAAAACACCAGTTTGACTGTTGCGTAACTGCTGCGGATTTTGTCCGGCTGATTCTAAAGCTTGCCAAGTAGTTTCTAGTAGCAAGCGTTGCTGAGGATCTATAGCGACAGCCTCGCGGGGGATAATACCAAAAAATTCCGCATCAAATCGATCTATTTGTTCTAGAAATGCTCCGTAAGGAGAATATATTTTTCCTGGTGTATCTGGATCGGGATGATACCAGTCTTGAATGTCCCAGCGATCGCCTGGAACTTCTCTGACTGCATCTTTCCCTTGTTCTAAAAGTTGCCAGAATGATTCCAAATCATCCGCACCCCCAGGAAATCGGCAAGCCATCCCGACAATCACAATTGGATCTTCTGCTTGCTGTGGTTTTTCTGAGAGGATGTTTGAAAAATCATCAAGTTTACCGTATAACCCCTCTCCAAACCTCTCCCCCACTGGGAGAGAGGCTTTGAAACTGCCATTCTCTACAAGGAAAGGGGGGTTAGGTTGATTAGGATTGAGTTTTTGTACAGGAGTTTGTATTTCCGAAATATTTAAAACTTCTCGCAGGAGATAATCTGCTAAAGTTTCCACATTGGGAAACCGAAAAGTAATTGTTGTTGATAAAGAACAGTTGAAATCTGTTTGTAGAAGATTGCGAAGTTCTGTAGAGGTGAGTGAGTCCATCCCCATATCAAAAAAGCCTTGTTGGGGAGATATTTCCTTAGTTGACAATCCTAATACAGTGGAAACTCGCAAACTAATCTGGCGGATAAGTAAATCGCGGCGCTGTTTTACAGGTACGGTTTGCCATTGCTCTAAAATATTTGATGCAGTTTGAGATTTAGCTTTTCCTTGGGGTAAGAAGTTTTGATAAAAGCTTTGATTAATGTATGGAAAACGCTTCCAGTCAATAGAAATAACACCAGCACGCACAATCTTGTTTAACAAGATTTTTTCTAAAGTATTGAGTGCTAAATCGGGTGCGATCGCATCATAACCTTTGGCTGCTAATCTTTCTAAAACATTGCGATCGACTGCTGCGCCAATTTCGCTCCACGGCCCCCAATTGACGACTGTTGCAGGCAGATTGCGTGCATGACGATAATAGGTAAAGGCATCCTCAAAGGCATTTGCAGCCGCAGCATTAGCTTGTCCTGCCGAGCCAATTAGCGACACCGCAGAGGTATAACAAACAAAGAAATCTAAAGGATCGTTCAGAGTTAGTTGATGCAGTAGCCAAGTTCCTTTCACCTTGGGCGCGAGAACATGGTTAAAACGTTCTGGTGTCAGTCGCAGTAATGTTGTATCGTCTAAAGTGCCAGCGATGTGGAAAATTCCCCGTACTGGATACTGCGATCGGCATTCTTCTAGTAAGGCGTGCAGTTTCTTTGCATCTGTGACATCAACATCTTTAATTTGGATATCTGTGTTAGTTGATTGCAGGCTTTCCAGAATTTCAGGAGTGAGAGCTTTTGCACCACTGCGACTGCATAATACTAAATGACGAGCGCCACGTTCTATCATCCATCGGGTTGTGGCTAAACCCAACCCGCCTGTACCACCAGAAATTAGATAAAAGCCATCTTGACGGAAATTGATGTTACTATCTGCTAGTTTGCGCTCTACCAAACGCGGAGAAAAGCGTTGTTCGCCCCGCAAAGCGATGCGGTTTTCTTGGGTGTTGCTGTAAATTTCTCTAAATAATTTTTCTCCTAAATCTTGGGCGTGAGGATCTAAATCAATTGCTCTAAAATTTAGTTCGGGATGCTCTAGAACTAAGCTCAAAGCGATTCCCAATAACGAAGATTGGGCTGGAGAAGTTAAGGTGGTGATTTCTTTTGCTGGGACAGAACCTTGAGTGATAAGAATCAGTGCAGGTGGATTTTTTTGTTGTAATAATGCCTGAAGTAAAAATAGGAAACGTCTACAATGAATCTCTACTGCTTGATAAATTTCGCCTTCTATTTCTTGTAAGGGCCAGAGGTAGATTATTTCACGAGTTTCTGGCGTTAAAAGGTTTTGTAATAGTGATAAATAATCGTCGGCGTTATCGGGATCGATTTCTTCAGGCAAAATGAGAGAACAAGCAACTCCCCTTTGTTGGAATGGGGTGATTAAACTGCAAGCAATTCCTTTATTATCGGCAAAGATTAATTCATGAGAAACAGACTTAGAATCGCCATTTTCTTTAGCAATGATGACGCTTTGTCGTAATAGATTGCGTGTCTCTGGTTTGGTTGGTTCGATGACGTTAACTTCTACAAATCCATGATTAGCGAGTAAATTTTGCCAATGTTCCGTATCTACTAAAGGATAACCATTTCGGAGTGGATCTTGACTACATAACCACCATCCCTCTGTTAAACCAAAGGTTAAATCTACCCAACGACGCGCCCCAGTACTTTCTAATAGTATTAGTAGAGCATCAGGAGCTATTAGAGAACGGACATTTTCAAGTGTTTTGTTAATATCTGTTGTGGCATGAAGAACATTAGCAGCGATAATAATATCAAAACTTCCTGGAAGAAAACCTTGAGTCAGGGGATTTTTTTCAATATCTAAAGTTTGATATTGAATGAAGGGATAATCACTAAAACTTTCTTTGGCTCTGGTTAAAAAACTAGAAGAAATATCCGTAAATATATATTCAATTTGTGGAGGTAAATGTGGTAAAATTCCTGCGGTAGCAGAACCCGTTCCGCCTCCAATTTCGAGGATTCGTAGCTGACGACTTATTGGTAAATTTGCTACTGCACATTTAATTGTGGCTGCAACTAGTTCATTCATCAACTTAACACCAGCCGCATCAGAATATACAGATGCGATCGCATTCAAATCGCCTTGAGGAAATAATAATTCTAACGGCTCAATTTGGCGACGCATTACCGCAGCTAAAGCCGAACCACAACGTTCTATTAAATTAATTTCTGCCAGATAATCAGAAAATTCGCTGCGGAGGTTTTGGACTTGCAATTGAGATGCAAGTATCTCTGGTTCTTTGGTGAATAACCAGTCATTTTTTTGCAGATTAAGAATACCCTCCTCCGCTAGAATATCTAAACACCGCGATAATAAAGGGCGATAAAAATCAACTACTCCACCTCGAACAGCAATTTGTTCTTCTTGATAAATTTGACCTAATTCTGGTTGCCAATTAAGCTCTTTTAAACCTTCCCATATATAACTTACGCTTAAACCTTCCATCTCTTCAAGCAAGCGTTCGTATTGGGACAATTTATTTGCCAATTGCTGTTCTAATTCCTGTGGTTGGATTTGAGTTTTAATGACATCAGGAGTTATTAGAGATTCTCTACCATCAGGTAATAATGGTGCTAAACTAATCCACTCTTCTAGGTAAGATTGTGGTTCGTTTTGATGGTGGATAAGTTCTTGGCGCTGAACAGATTTGAGTTCAAATCCTGTAATTGCTACTAGTAAATCGCCTTGTTCTGAATATATATCAATATCAGAGATAATAAAATTATCAGAACTTTTAGTTAGTCTAGCTGCACTGATAACACGATCGCTTGGAGAGTTGAAGAATTGAAATTTAGCAATGCGAACTGGTACATAAGTTACAGATGATTCTTGCTGAAATAAAATCGCAGCGATCGCCTGAAAACAAGCATCCAACATCGCCGGATGAAAACGATAATTTTTCGCTTCTAAACTCTGACTATTTGTTAATTTTATTTCAGCAAATGCACTATTTTTACCAGATTTAAGCTGATTGATTATTTGAAAGCTTCTACCGTAATTGACTCCCGATTTTTGGTAGGTTTCATAAAATGAATTAATATCAAGCTGTTCTGGATAATTAGCAGCTAATTGTGCTAAATTTTGGCGATTTACATTTAGTGACTTTAAATCCTCAATTTTTCCGCTAACAAGTTCATCCCAGCTATTATTACTTTGATGATATATGTGAAAGTTATTTCGGTCAATAATTAGTTGTAGTGTATCTTCTTGTTTTTGCAGTAATAATGCTTTTTTAAATTCAATATTTTCTAAACTTACTGCTTGACTTTCTGTCGCCGCTAACGCCATTTCGATAAATGCTGCACCGGGAAATATCGGTTTCTCAAAAACTTGATGTTCTGCTAAAAATGCGGGGCTATTTTGACTAATACTAGCTCGATATTGAATAGAAGATAGAGGAGAGGAGAAGCGATCGCCTAGTAAAGGATGTCCAGAATGAGGGCGATCGGATTTAGTAGCAGAGTCTATCCAGTAGCGTTTGCGAAGAAAAGGAGAATTGGGTAAACTAATTTTCTGCCCTGAGCGAGAACGATGAAATTCTTTCCAATTAATATTTACACCTCGTACATACAGTTCGGCTAAGACTGTTTGTATTTGCTGATAATTACTGCAATCTTTCGCTAAACTACATAAGCAAAGGATTTCATTCGTAGGTAAATTACTACGCTCTATATTAGCTAAAGTAGGCTGATTTCCAATTTTTAGAAATATTTTATAACCCATCTGATGCAGAGTGGCAATTCCTTTATCAATATTGCCTGATTGACGTAGCTGTTGCACCCAGTAAGCAGCAGTTTTAATAGAATTACTCACAACTTCACCATTCAAACTGGAAATTAAAGTGAGTTGCGGATTGCTATAAAAAACTTCTTCAGCTACTTTTTTAAAAGCTAAAAATTTGCTTTCTCCAGATAATTTAGCGCGAGTTGCAACTAACTTAACTGCATCCTCCAGCGAAAAAACTCCAGCTTGTTGAGCAGCAATATACTCGCCCGAACCATAGCCGAAAATTGCCGAAGGGCGAATTCCCCAAGATTTCCAGAGTTCACAAAGAGCATATTGGAGAGTGAATACTGCTGGTTGAACATATAAAGGATCGTCTATATTTTGATTTTTATCGAGTAAGTCTTCTAGAGAGAAATTTAAATAATTTTGGAATAGGCGATCGCATCGAATCAAAGCATCACGAAATACAGGTTCATTGACAAAAACTTCTTTCCCAATCCCAGAGAATATCTTGACATCATTGCAAACAAAAGCGATTTTGGGATTTGCTTGTACCTCGTTGTGAATAATATTAGTTTCTCGACTATTATTGCTAGCAAAAGCCTGAAGCTGTTCTCGAAAATTGGCAGTGTTAGAAACTAATAAAGATAATCTTTGTTGATGGTGAAAACGACCTGTATTTAGAGAAAAAGCGATATCAGTTAAGTTAACATCACCTTTTTGGTCAATATAATTAACGAAGTTAGTAGCTAATAGACGCAAACGTTCATCATCTTTAGCAGACAGAGTAACCAGTATAGGAAATATATTTGTAGTCGCAGATTGTACTTGTGGAGGTTCGCTCAAGATAACATGAGCATTAGTTCCCGATGCTCCAAATGAACTGACTCCGGCTGCTTTCATCTTGCCATTGTTAACAGTCCAAGGACGAGTTTGTGTCACCACATCTAACGGTAAGCTATCCCAATTAATATGAGGATTTGGTTTTTGCAAATTGAGATGAGCCGGAATTTCAGCATGGTAGATAGATAATACAGTCTTGATCAAACCAGAAATTCCTGCCGCCGCCGCCAGATGACCGAGATTTGTTTTGAGCGAACCGACTAACAAAGGTTGAGATGGAGAGCGATTGATGCACAAAGCATCAGCCATCGCTTTAATTTCAATGGGATCTCCCAAAGATGTACCAGTACCGTGAGCCTCGACATAATCGATAGCATCGGCGCTTAAACGAGCGTCAGCGAGAGCCTCACGAATTAAATCTGTCTGCATCGGGCCGTTAGGAACTGTAAAGCCGCCACTCGCACCATCGTTATTTACGGCTGTTCCCCGAATTAACGCCCAAATGCGATCGCCATCTTCTAAGGCTTCACTCAATCTTTTTAAAACGATAACTCCGCACCCCTCACCAATCCCAAACCCATCAGCGCTTTCGTCAAAGGTTTTGCACCTACCGTCAGCAGCTAACATCTGATTTTTGCACAATGCGATCGGCACTTCCGGCGTGAGAATTAAGTTCACTCCTCCCACCAACGCTTGTCGGCATTCCTGCGCCCGTAAAGAACGGCACGCCAGATGAACTGCTACCAACGAAGAAGAACACGCCGTATCGATCGCCAGACTGGGGCCATTGAGATTCAAAAGATAAGAAATGCGTCCGGCAGCAGCATTTAGATGGTTGCCAGAGATATGATAAGCACCAACTGTGTTATAATCTCCTCCTGGTGCAATCAGACGAGCATAATCGTTGTTTGTGATGCCAATAAAAACGCCAGTTTTGCCGATTCTGGCGTTAGGCGCAGCCATAGCAGCATCTTCTAACGCCTCATAGGCAACTTCTAAGAGTAATCTTTGCTGGGGATCGATATGCAAAGCTTCTCGCGGTGCAATCCCGAAAAAGTGCGGATCGAACATCGAGACATCATCGAGAAAACCGCCTTGAGATACATAAATTCTGCCAGGTTTACCACGGTCTGAGTCATAAAAATCAGATATATTCCAGCGATCGCCAGGGATATCTCTGAGTGTATTACCACCAGCTTTCAGAAAAGACCAAAATCCTTCAGGAGTAGAAATATTTTTACCAAAACGACAACCCAAACCAACAACTGCGATCGGTTCGCTTTGTTGAGCTTCAACAGCCTTTAATTTCTCCTTCGCTTCATTCAGTGCCTTAAACACTCTCGCTTGGATAGACTTGTCGTTATCTGATATATCCATAAACCTGAATTAATTACGAATAATTACGAATTACCCAAAAAAGCCTCTAAATCTGCCAACTCTTGTAAAATTAAATCCTCATCAACCTCCTGCTGAATAGGAGCAACATTTGCAGATACATTAACCTGCCAACCAAAAACCTGTTCCATTAAATAATCAACCAATTTTGTAATATTGGGAAAATCAAATATTAGAGAAGTAGGTAAAGAAACCTCCAATCCTTTTTCTAAACGATTCTTTAATTCTATAGAAAGTAAAGAATCAATTCCCATTTCTAAGAATCCTCGATCTGGATTAGGTATCTCCTTTATCCCTAAAATAGTAGCTACTTGTTTCCCAACGTATGTAAATAAATGTTCTCGACGTTCTCCTGGGGGAATCTCTTCTATCAAACGGCGCGAACTACTTGATTCTTTAATTGATTTAACATCAATTTGGGTTTGTCCTAATTTATTTAAAAGAGGTTTATTACCATGAAATTGGTAAATGTTTTTGAACTGTACCCAATCTACATCAGCTAGTAAAATTTGCGTTTTTCCAGACCCCATTATCGCGGTCATCGCTGCCAAAGCTTTATTCAGGGGAATTTCTTTCATACCAATTTGTTTGAGCCAATCTTCATATTCTTGAGAAACTATGCCGTTTCCAGCTAATAATGCCCAATTCAAACTAGTAGCAGGTAATCCTTTAAGATGACGTAAATGAGCTAATGCATCCATTAGATGATTAGCAGCATCGTATAAACCTTGCTCTTTGGCTCCCCAAATTGCACCTGCGGAAGAGAAAAATACAAAGTAGTCTAATTGCGTTGCTAAAGATAACTCGTGTAAATTCCAAGAACCGCGAACTTTAGCCTGAAAAACCTCTGCGAGATCGTCTAATGTACATTCGCTTAATCTAACTTTGCGTCCTGATACTCCGGCGAGATGGAAAATACCTCGTAGTGGATGAGATGTTTTTTGGATATTGGCAAAGATGCGGGACATTTGCTCAAAATCTCCAACATCTGCCTGACAAACTTCTACAGATGCTCCTCTTTGTTCTAAAGTTCTGAGATTTTGAATAATTTCTGCAAATTCGGTTTGTGACTCCCACTCAGATCGTGATGGAAATTGGCGGCGCGTAGTCAAAATCAAATTTTTCGCACCCAAATCAACTAGATGCTGGGCAAGTTGCAACCCTAGATGACCAATACCTCCTGTAATCAAATAGGTTGCTTGAGCTTGGATAGTGACTGGTTTTGTCGGTAGAGATTCTTGGGGAGAAAGACGCGCAACGTAAGCTTGACTGTTGCGGAAGAGAAGATGATCTTCCGTGACATTTGTCAATCCTGAGAGTAAAGCGGCAAGATTTTGAGCAATATCGGCGTGGGGGTCGAGGTCTATCATTCCTCCCCATAATTCTGGTTCTTCTAGCGCCATCACGCGCCCCAAAGCCCAAAGGGGAGATTGAGTAACAAAAGATGGCCGATCTAATTTAAAAGGTTGACCGCCTTGGGTGACGAGGAATAATTTAGGCGGTAATGGTATTTTTTTAATCGCCTGGAGAAGATTTAAGAAATTGCTACAGCGATGAAATAAAGTAGACTCATATTGCTGGCTTTCATCTGCATTTACAAGATAAATAATCCCACGCAAAGATGGAGATGAAGCTAACCATGTTTCTAGCTCAGAGCTATTTTTAGAATTGGCGATCGCACAATCACCAAAATCTTTTATTAGTTGCTGTTGAATTGCTACAGCTAGATTGTCGCTTTCATCGGTAAAAATTAGCCAATTACCCGAAATATCGCTAGTTCGATCGGTATTTTGGGCAACAATAATACTTTGCTGAAATAAAGGACTGCCAATTTTTTCGTCAGGAGAAATAAATTCAGCTTGAGCAAAGCCAGATTCTAAGAGGATAGATTGCCAAGTAGATGCTGTAATGATGGGATGGTCTGGGCGTAAATTGCGCTCGCTAAACCGCCACCAACCTTGAGCCACACCAAATATCAAATCAATCCACCGCGACTGATTGGTAAGTTCTAGGAGTAATAAATGTCCTCCAGGACGCAGCAAACCTCGAATGTGGGGTAAGGTTTCTCTTTGTAAATCCTGCGTAGAATGCAATACATTTGCCGCAATAATCAAATCGTAAGAATTGGGTGAAAAACCTTGAAGTTCGGGGTCTTTTTCTATGTCCAAAACTTTGTATTCGATGAAGGAAAATTGAGCAAAAGTATCTCTAGCAGTTTCTAAAAAGAATGGCGAGATATCAGTAAATGTGTAAGTGATTTTACCAGAAGCGCAAGCTGAGAGAATTTGATGGGTAGTGGCTCCAGTTCCCGCACCAATTTCTAGAATTCTGATTGGTTCAAGTTGAGAATACTTGGCTAATAAAAGTTCAACAGTTTTAGAGATACCAAGGTTGAGAACTTCTGCCCAAGATGTATCTTTATAAAACTCTGCGGCTCCAATTTGCCCATCTTGAGAAAATAAAATGGATAAAGGAGAAATTTTACCTGTAAGTATGGCTGCAAGATTGCCAGCAACTCGCCTAAACAGTGTTAATTCTACACGAGCATTTGGGTACTGAACAATCAAATCTTCTACTGTTAGATCGGGATCGGATTGTCGCGGTTCACTGATGATTTTCCAGTTAGAACCCTGTTTTTCTAAAATGCCTGTTTCTGCCAATATATTCAGGCAATGTTGCCACAGCAATCTATGCTCCTCTTTAATGCCAGCTTGACGGAAACTATTTTCTGAAGAGAAGATAGTATTGATTTGAAATAGTTGCAAATCTTTTAAAGCTTGCACAATAAAGTCTGCACTGAGTTTTTCCATCTCCGAAAAAGCTAGAGAAACTCCTGTAAATTGTGCGGATTTTATTTGTTCTCCCAAATAAGAATCTAAAGCAGTTTGAATTGTTTCTAGATTTTGTAATTTGCTAGCTGATAAAGCATAAGGCAACCATTCCAACTGGTAAAGTAAGTTTTCAAAATTAGAATTACCAGTGTCTTGATGATGTAGCTGAATTAATTGTTGAACAATTGTTGATAAAGTTTGTTTTTCACCTTCAGAATAATTGCCAGTTTCTAGTAAAGTCTGCATCAAGCTTTTTGTATCTTTTTGAGACAACATCTTGACAACAGCAGATTCTTCTGAAATTGAGACTTGAGTCTTTAAAGGAATCCAATGTCGGCGTTGCTGGAAAGGATAAGTTGGTAAAGCGCATCTTCGAGGTTGGTAATCTTTATCAATACCAAACCAATCGATATCTGCACCACGTACATAAAGTTTGCCAAGGCTTTCTAGTAGAACTTCCCAATTAGAAAATCCTGAGCGTAAACTCGGTAATATTAGGGGGTCAGATAAAGATATCGATGATTGGATAATTCCTAATAAAATAGGTTGCGGGCCAATTTCAATAAAAGTATCACAACCTAAAGATTGCAGAGACAAAACTCCTTGATGAAATTGCACAGTATGCAACAAATGCTGAATCCAATACTCAGGAGTAACAATGCTGTCATCTGCAATTTCTCCTGTCAAGTTAGAGATGATGGGAATTTGAGGTTTGGCAAAGTCAATTTCTTGCAGAGTATTTTTAAATTCTTCGCATACGGGTGCGATTAGTGGTGAGTGAAAAGCATGAGAAACTTTGATTTGGCGAACTTTAATTCCTTCGTTGCTAAAGTGTTCGCAAAGGTGTTGAATAATTTTTTGTTCGCCGGAAATTACTGTATGTTGTTCGGCGTTGATGGCTGCGATCGCAACTTTTATTCCCTGATTTCTACACAATTGACGCACAGATTTTTCATCAAGAAAAATGGCTGCCATCGCTCCTTGCTCTGCGGGTAATTCCCCAATTAAATTTGCTCTGCGTACGATTAGTTTTAAACCACTTTCAATATCAAAAACTCCTGCAAAACAAGCAGCAGCATATTCACCCAAACTGTGTCCTAAAACAGCAGTCGGCTGAATGCCCCAAGAACGCCATAATTGAGCCAGTGCTACTTCAACAACAAATAAAGCTGGTTGGGTATAAGATGTACGATTTAAAGCTGCATCGGAATTAGCAAATATCACTTGCAGTAAAGATTTACCAGTGAGTTCTTGATATATCGTTTCACATTGGTCTAAAGTTTGCCGGAAAGTTGGTTGACTTTGATAGAGTTGATGAGCCATTCCCGGATATTGAGAACCTTGTCCTGTAAACAAGAAGGCAATTTTGGGAGGCTGCTTTTCATCAACTTGAGCGTGAATTACCGACTCTATATCTTGTTGTCCAAACTGATGTAATTTAGTGACAAAATCATCAATTTCAGAACCAGTTATCGCCAAACGATTCCTGAATTTAACTCGGCTAGTATTGGCTGTGAATGCGACATCACAGATATCGCTTTCGGGATGATTTTCGAGAAATTCTGCATAGCTTTTTGCTAAATCTCCCAAAGCTTGTTCGGTTCTGGCAGAGAGTGTGAGTAAATGCTGGGGACGTTTGATGTCATTGGGCTGGAGATTAATGGCGGGAGCTTCTTCCAACACGATATGAGCATTTACGCCACCAATTCCTAAAGAGTTAACCCCAGCGCGCCGAGGCAATTCTTTACCATCTTGTTGCTTTGCAGCCCAGGGGATGGCTGCGGTATTGACATAAAAAGGAGTCTTGGAAAAATCAATTTGGGGGTTGGGAGTATTGAAGTGTAGAGTCGGGGGAATAATTTGATGTTTGAGAGCTAGAGCAGCTTTGATAAGACCAACAATACCAGAAGCAATTTGCATGTGTCCGATATTTGTCTTCACAGACCCCAAAGCACACTCGCCCTGATGTGCGGCGCTGTATGCTCTAGCCAAGGCATCGATTTCAATGGGGTCTCCGAGTTTTGTACCTGTGCCATGAGCTTCTACAAAGCCAATAGTATCAGCCTCGACTCCGGCAAAGGCTAGTGCTTCGGCTGCGACTGAAGTCTGACCTTCTCCTCCTGGAGCTGCAAATCCCAATTTTGTGCCACCATCGTTATTGATAGCAGATCCTTTAATCACAGCGTAGATGCGATCGCTATCTGCTAGAGCATCTGTTAATCTCTTGAGTAAAACTACCCCAACGCCACTGCCAAAAATAGTACCATTGGCTTGAGCATCAAAGGCGCGACAATGCCCATCTGGAGAAACAATCAAACCTTCTTGATACAAATAACCGATCTTTTGGGGAGAGTTGACAGAAGCAGCTCCAGCTAAAGCCATGTCACTTTCACCATTGAGCAAACTTTGACAAGCCAGATGCACAACTACTAGTCCGGTGGAACAGGCTGTTTGGACGTTGACGCTAGGGCCGCGCAGATTTAATTTATAAGAAATCCGCGTCGTCACATAGTCTTTATCGTTAGCCACCATTGTTTGGAACCCTCCCATCGAATCTAATGTGAAGGGTTGTAATTTGTCATTGCTATCTAATTGACCGCGATTTGGATAACAGTTATTGATAAAATAAGTGTTCATGCTTGCTCCAGCAAACATTCCGATCGCTCCCTGATATGAGATAGGATTGTAGCCGGCGTTTTCTAAACACTCCCAGCTAGATTGGAGCAGTAAACGTTGCTGTGGGTCGAGCAATTCTGCTTCTCTGTCTGTGTATCCAAAGAAGTCGCTATCAAAATACTCTGCTTTATCAAGAATTGGTCTGGCTTTGACATAATTAGGCTGCTGAAAAAGTTCAGGAGAAACTCCCGACTCTAGTAATTCTTCTTCTGAAAAGAAAGATATTGTTTCGACACCGTTTTTGAGATTTTCCCAGAAACTATCAATGTTGTTAGCTCCAGGAAATCGACCAGCCATGCCAATAATGGCAATATCATGAGTGTCATGATGACGCGAACGGTTTTCGGCACGTTTGCGACTTGTTTCTTCTATAGCTGTTGTGGAATTAGATTCTTCAGTTAAGAAATGAGCTAATGTGGCAACTGTAGAATTTTTAAACATTTCAGCTAGAGGTAGCTGGCGACCAAAAAGTTTTTCTAATTGATTTTGGACGCGAATTAAGTGTAGAGAATGACCTCCCAATTCAAAGAAGTTATCGTGTAAACCAACTGAAAAAAGTTGCAAAACTTCACACCAAACGGCTGCGATTTGGCGTTCATTTTCAGACTGTGGTAAGCTGGGGTTGTTTTGGCGATCGCTAGCTAAAGATTCATTGATTGCTTGGATGCGATCGGCAAATAATCCCTGTTCAAAATCTTTTTTTAATTTAGCTTTTTGAACTTTACCAATAGATGTTTTCGGAACTAACTCAGCCTCCAAGGGTATGACATAAGCAGGCGCAATTCCTACTTTCTGGGTTAAATGGCTGCGAATTTGTCTGACTAATTTTACCGAATGCTCAAGATTATTTGATTCTGGACTAAAAGTAATAACTAATAAATCTGTTTCTCTATTTTGGTCGAAAACTGCAAAAGCAGCCGTATATGAAATAGCTACACCATCTAATTCTTCTATCGTTGTTTCAATTTCATGGGCAAAATAGTTAATGCCGTTAATAATAATTTCTTGTTTTTCTCTACCAGTAATAACTAACTCACCATTGTGCAGATAACCTAAATCACCCGTAGTAAACCAACCTCTATCTTGAAAAACTTCTTGATTTAATTCGGGGTTATTATAATATCCTTCAGTCACAGAAGGGCCTTTAATCTGAAGTCGTCCAATTTCACCTTCTGGCAAAACATTCTTCTCTTGGTCAATAATCCGAATAATAGCTCCAGGAATCGGCTGTCCTAGAGATACAAAACTATTTTCTTCTATCAGTTCATCTTTGCTTAAACCTGCTGACCAAGTAATTCCAGAACAAGATTCAGTCATCCCAAATGCTGGTTTAATTACTCTATCTCGCAATTGATGTTTTTCTAGAAGTTCTAAAAACAAGCGAATAGTTTTGACCGAAACTTGCTCTCCTGCATTCACTAAAAATTTGATTGAGGAGAGGTCATAGCAAGACTGGTTAAGTTCTTGGGCGTACTGATTAATTAAGGAGAATGCAAAGTTAGGGGCCCAAGAGATACTGACTTGATGCTTTTGAATCAAGTCTAACCATTTGAGTGGTTGACGCAGAATCAATTCAATTGGCACATGAATTTGATGACAAGCCAAATCCACAGCCATAATTCCTAAGAATACTATCGCCCCCACATGGTCTAAGGGCATCCAATTTAGCGTAACTTCTTGTTGTGTAAAATTATTCATCCGCACTGTACCGGCGGACATGGATAAAAGGTTACGATGGTGCAACATCACACCCTTGGGTAGACCTGTACTACCAGAAGTAAATAGTAATAATGCCGGATCTAGTGGTGCAAGATGAGGTAATTCATCAGCCGAATGTTGGTTTGATGGAGATTGATGACTTCGTAAATCATCTATCGATACTACTTGCAATCCTTCTAAATTAGATTGAGTAGTTAGTTTTTCTATTTCGCTAATTAATTCACAATCGGATAATATAATAGGTCGATCTAAAATCTGCCAGACATTCTCAAGTTTTTTAACTGCGGCATTTTTTATATCGTAATTGGGAGCAATGCTCAGAGGTGCAGGAATAATTCCACCTAAAAAACAAGCCCAGAGTGCGGGAATAAAATCTTGACTTCTACCAATTTGCAATATAACTTTATCCCCTAATGTCAGTCCGTGCTGATAAAGTCCATCTAAAATAGTGAGGGCATCGTTATATAAATCTTTATAACTCTGAAAATATTCGGTTTCGTCATTTCTAATATATGTGATTCCTTGATTTTCACACTTGGCAGCATCATTCAATACTTCTGAAAGAGTCCGCCAGCTATCTTCTAATTGCCCACCAAAACTGATTGAATTTTTCAATATTCCTTCTTGCTCAGGTTTCTGAGGCGATTTTTCATGCAAATGAGTTTCGATGAGTTTCTTGGTTTGAGGGATATGCATATACTTTATTTTGGCAAGTGGTAGGTAATTACTTGACTCAATATTTGTGTCTTACTACTTTATATTTTTGTAAAGCTTGCATTCTCATTACTTGAAACTAGATTTTATCTATAGAAGTTTGTTTTTATAGGTTTATAAATAATTTGTAGGCAGTTATGGAAATCATCATAGTTATTTAAGTTATGTTACAAAAAATTGTTTATAGCAAAATTACTTATTAACCAAAACAACGGCGCATTCATCCGAGCAACATAAAATCTATAAATTAACTTACAGAATTAGCCGTTTGATACAGAAAAACTTTATAACTTTTATCATTAAATTTTTTAGAGATTTATCTACACAGGCTAACTTCTCATTTTACAACTTATGTAACTTAGCAGTACATAAATACTATATATGATTTGGGATTTTTTTGCTATTTAAGTTTAAATATAATCTCATTACCAAGATAAATATGCAATACCAATCAATTATTTTTCCTTAACTGTCTTAACTGTCTTAACTGTCTTAAATGTCTTAACTGTCTTAACTGTCTTAAATAGTTCGCAGGCAATCGATACAGAAATATCGATCGCAATTATCGTAGTTAAAATAACTGTTGTGTTAAACTTAGCTTGAGTAGAAGCATAGTTAGACTCAAAAGGAAAAACAACATAACTATATATCCTAGAGCGATCGCCAGCAATTTAATTAACCTGGTGTTAGTGGCTATGTAAGCTTTAGTAGATAGAGTATGCATAAATTTGCGATCGCTCGCTACTCAAATAAAGTTTACAACTAAGCGAACTGTATACAATTCTATTCATACAAGCATTTTGGCTCTCTGCTGAATCCTAGTGTCAAAAATAGATGAAATTTTTCTAAATTACTTATTGTTTCCCAAACGCTTATGGTGTAAATTTAATCTCTATGGTTCTAGTATTTACTAGCTAGTTCTTCAAACACAATAGTTAATTAAGAATTTAATTAATAGGTAAATTCTACTCGACCAAAGAATAAGTTGAGTAATTTTGGCGTTATTAAGACTTAAAGCCAGTTTAGGATCGAAATATTATTACAGATTGTTTAACGTATAAATATTTTTTTGATATTAATAAAATTAATAATAATCGAAAAAAATAATGATTTTTCCATTTATTAATTACAGTAAAAAAATGATACCTTCTGTATTCAAACTAGAAGTTAATATTCTTAACCACCCATATAAACTAGATATAAACAATAATGAAGTAATACTGACAATATTTACTTTATAAATATGCTCTAAATGCGCAACACAAATGTACGGAGAAGTTTATGGAAGTGATAGAATCACATCTTGTTTCAATAGATTACCAAATTAGACAACTGCGAGAAATCCAGCCAGTAACACCTTTAGTTAATGGGGTAATTCATAATACAATAGAATCTAGAGACAAGAAAACTGATTTTATATATAGAGATTTACGCGATAAAATCTCCACTTTAACTACTAATTCTCCGGTTAACAAGCTGGCTTTATATCTATCAGCTATTAAAATTTTAATATTTAAATATACTGCTCAAGAAAATTTTGTTGTGACAACGGGGGCTTTGAACCTAGACAAGTCTGATAGCTTGATATTCTCCCGATTTTCCAGACAACAGTTTATTTCATTTAAGGATTTACTCAAAATAACTCGTAGTAATCTACAAGAAGGATACCATCATCAAAGCTATGATGTAAACGCTCTTGTCGAAACATTTATTGCCAGAGGCGGAAATCCAGCAGCGATTTTTGATATTGCTCTGATTCAAGAGGGATTGTGTAGCCGCAGTTCTTTGTTAAACAATTTTCAACTAGTTTTTGAAATTGATGCTCAAGATACTTCTATTTCTGTAACTTTTCCAAAAGATGCTTTCGGTGGAGATTTTGTGCAGAGAATGCTGGGACATTTTCTCCAAATTCTAACAGTTGTTACGGCAAATCCCGATCGGAAATTATCAGAAATTGACATACTAACAACACAAGAACGCAGTCAATTACTGACATGGAATCATACAGAAATTCAATATCCTCAAGATAAATGTATCCATCAGCTATTTGAAGAGCAAGTAGAGCAAAATCCCGATGCAGTAGCGCTAGTATTTGAAAATCAGCAATTGACCTATCGGCAGTTAAATGAGCAAGCTAATCAGTTAGCACGCTACTTGCAAACACTAGGCGTAAAACCAGAGGTACTGGTAGGTATTTGCATAGAGCGTTCCCTAGAAATGGTAGTAGGACTGTTGGGGATTTTAAAAGCTGGGGGAGCATATGTGCCATTAGACCCTAGCTATCCAGCAGAACGTCTGGCTTACACGCTTCAAGATGCAGCAGCGCCAGTGTTGCTCGCTCAGAAGTCGCTGTTAACGGCAATACCAAAAAATCAGGCAATTGTGGTGTGTTTAGACACAGATTGGGAAGTAATTAATTCTTGCAGTCGGGAGAATTTAGTTAGTGGTGTCCAGCCAAATAACTTGGCTTATGTAATTTACACTTCTGGGTCTACAGGAAAACCTAAGGGTGTGTTAGTTAATCACCAAAATGTGACTCGTTTATTTGCCGCTACTCAGTCTTGGTATCACTTTTGTGCAAGTGATGTGTTTACACTATTCCATTCAATTGCCTTCGACTTTTCGGTTTGGGAACTCTGGAGTGCTTTGCTGTATGGTGGACGTTTGGCGATCGTCCCCTACTGGGTAAGCCGCGATTCCTCAGCTTTTCACAACTTGCTGCGCCAAGAGCAAGTCACGGTTCTCAACCAAACGCCATCTGCTTTTCGCCAACTGATCCGGGTGGAAGAACTGGCGGAAAATCAAGAATCGAAACTCAGCTTACGCCTAGCGATCTTCGGTGGCGAAGCTCTGGAGCCGCAAAGCTTGCAGCCCTGGTTTGAGCGATATGGCGATGCCTGCGGCGGGCTTCGCCAACGCTCTCCCCAATTAGTAAATATGTACGGGATCACAGAAACAACCGTCCATGTTACCTATCGACCACTGACAATAGCAGATGTTAACAATAGCAAGAGCCTGATTGGTTCCCCGATTCCCGATTTGCAATTGTACATTCTAGATGAACAGCTAAAACCTGTACCTATCGGGATCGCAGGTGAGATGTATGTTGGTGGTGCTGGGTTGGCTCGCGGCTATCTAAATCGTCCAGAACTGACAGCAGAGCGGTTCATTACTAATCCGTTTAGCGACGAACCAGAGGCAAGGTTGTACAAAACCGGCGACCTAGCCCGCTATTTAGAAAATGGAGACATTGAATATCTCGATCGCATCGATAATCAAGTTAAAATTCGCGGTTTCCGCATCGAATTGGGAGAAATTGAAGCCGCACTGCTAAAACATCCAGAGGTGCGGGAGGCAGTGGCGATCGCCCGAACTGACCAACCAGGAGACAAACGCCTAGTAGCTTATATAGTTGCCAAACCCTCAAATCAAGCATTTGAGAACCAATCCCATAGCGAACAAATATCACAATGGCAACAAGTATTTAACGATACTTATCGCCAAAATGCTCCCAGTCAAGACTCAACGTTCAATATTATCGGCTGGAACGACAGCTACACAGGTCTACCCATTCCTCAAGAACAAATGGGTCAATGGTTGGACTCTACTGTTGAGCGGATTCTGGCTTTGCAGCCTCAACGGGTGCTGGAAATTGGTAGCGGTACGGGGATGCTGCTGTTTAGGATTGCTCCCCAATGTTCGCGCTACTGTGGCACTGACATTTCCGACAATGCTATCCGTTATGTGCAGATGGAAATGCAGAAAACTGGCAGCGCTTGGTCGCAGGTGCAGCTAATCAACAAACCAGCCCACGACTTTGAGGGTTTTGAAGCCAAAACATTTGATGCAGTTATCCTCAACTCAGTTGTTCAGTATTTTCCCAGCATTGATTATCTGGTAAGTGTCTTAGAAGGTGCAGTGAAAATGGTAGCGCCAGGGGGCTTTATCTTTGTGGGGGATGTGCGTAGTCTACCCTTACTGTCAGCTTTCCATGCCGATGTCATCCTGTACCAGACATCCCAAGAGCTACCTACAGAAGATTGGTGGCAGCGCGTACAAAAAAATCTCCAAGAAGACCAAGAACTGGTAATTGACCCGGCCTTCTTTAATGTTCTGGTGCAACATCTGCCGCAAATCAGCCAAGTCCAAATTCAGCTCAAACGAGGTCGCGATCGCAATGAGCTAACACGGTTCCGCTATGATGTTATTCTCCATGTAGGAGACAGGGTTTCTCCCTCAATCGAGCCTCAGTGTTGGGACTGGCAGCAAGATGAGTTGACATTATCCTCGATTCGCCAACTTTTACTAGAGACACCAGAGATTGCGATCGTCAAAAATGTTCCCAATGCACGTCTTTGGCAACAAGTCAAGCTCTTAGAACTACTGGCAAGGGATGAAAAACCAGCCACAGTCGGCGGTCTACTCCAAAACTTAGAAGCTCTCACCCAGCAAGAAGGGATAGAACCTGAAGACTTTTGGAGCTTGAGTGAGGAGTTACCTTACAGCATCGACATTAGCTGGTCGGATACGGGGACAAATGATTGTTATGATGTTGTGTTTAGCAGGCGATCGCTAGGGCTAATATCTCATGGAATACTACCTCTACTTAAGGAAACGCCCCAACTAAAACCCTGGAGTCACTATGCTAATAATCCTTTGCAGGGTAAATTAACTCGCCAGCTAGTCCCACGGCTACGCAGTTTCCTCAAACAGTCTCTTCCCGACTACATGATTCCCTCCGCCTTTGTAACGTTGGAGGCACTACCGCTAACATCCAACGGCAAAGTTGACCGCCGCGCTCTACCAGCACCCCAAACAACTAGAGCCGACTTGGAAAAAGCTTTTGTCGCACCTCGAACTCTAGAAGAGCAGGTACTAGCCGACATTTGGGCTGAGATTCTCGGTCTGGAACGAGTTGGTATCCACGACAACTTCTTTGTCTTAGGCGGCGATTCCATCCGCAGTATTCAAGTTTTAGCCCTAGCAAAAGAAAGAGGTTTGCACTTCTCAGTTCAACAGATGTTTTTACATCAGACGATTTACGAACTGACGCAAAACCTCGCCACAGCAAAGACTAGTAATAGAATCACAGAAAAAATCCAGCCGTTGGCTCTGGTCTCTGAACAAGACCGCCTCAAGTTACCCGACAATATTGAAGATGCTTATCCGCTTGCTAGACTTCAGATGGGGATGTTGTTTCACAGCGAGTACAGTCCCGGTTCTGCTGTCTATCACAACGTCAACAGTTTTCATCTGCGAGTTGTTTTTGACGAATCAAAATGGCGGATAGCTGTACAAGAACTTGTTGCTAATCATTCTGTACTGCGGACTTTCTTCGATGTTAGCAACTTCAGTGAACCGTTGCAGTTACTTAGGCGCACAGTTCGTGTTCCTTTGGTAGTAGAGGATCTGCGCCATTTATCTGCCCCTGACCAAGAAAGTATTTTGAATGCTTGGTTTGCAGCCGAAAGAAAACAAAATTTTCGTTTAGATAGTCCTCCTCTATTACGCTTTCATATTCATCGCCGCAGCGATGAGACATTTCAGCTAACTTTGATCGAACACCACGCCATTCTCGACGGATGGAGTGTAGGCTTACTATTCACTGAGTTACTGCAAAGATATTTATCCTTATTAGGTGAAGAAATTCTACCTCTCAATCCACCAAGAGCGATCGCATTCCGAGACTTTATTGCTTTGGAGCAAAAAGCTCTCAATTCCCAAGAGTGCCGACAACATTGGTTGGAAAAACTTAACGGTATTACTATTACAAAGTTACCTCGTTGGCCTCAATCCTACCACTCACATGAACCTGAATTAGGGACATTGGGTACTCAAGAAGTAACCCTATCTCTAAAAGATTCTCAAGCTTTAAAACAGGTAGCAAATAAAGCAAAAGTTACCCTCAAAAGCGTACTTTTAGCCGCACATCTGAAAGTGTTAAGTGTGCTTTTCGATCGGTCTGATGTCTTAACAGGTATGGTATCTAATGGTAGACCAGAGGAAGCTGATGGAGAGCGAGTATTGGGACTTTTTCTGAATACTTTGCCATTGCGTTTACAACTCTTGGGAGGCACTTGGATAGACTTGATGCAAGAGACATTCAAGGCTGAACGAGAATCCCTACCTTTCCGACGATATCCCTTAGCTGATTTGCAGTGGAATTTGGGCGGTCAGCCTTTATTTGAAACATCGTTTAACTTTACCCATTTTCACGTTTACCAAAGTATCTTAGGGCTGCAAGGTCTACAGGTATTAGATAGCAAATTTCTCGGAAAAACAAACTTCACTCTGGGAGTCCACTTTACTTTGGATCTCGTCTCGTCCCAGATACATTTAACCCTAAAATACAATGCCAGCGAGTTGTGCCAAGAACAGGCGATCGCCATTGGCAATTATTACACTAGCACCCTGGCGGCAATAGCTAGTGACCCTTCACAACGTTATGAATCTTTCACTTTACATCTTCTAGAACAAGACAAAACTGCAATATTTCATGCTCAACAAAGCCAGATTTCACTACAACAAATTGAGTTGAATACTAATGCAGCATGGCAAAGCAATATTTTAGCAAGTCAAGAGCATAAAAAACATCTAGATTACTGGCGACAGCAACTTAACGATGGGCAACTACCCCGCGTTCACTTACCTACAGATTTCCGCCGTCCTCCTATAAAAACATTGAATGTTTCTCGTTTAAACTGGACATTCCAACCAGAAATTGTCTCTGGTTTACGAATGATTTGCAATCAAACAGAAACTACTTTATTTATGGGACTTGTGGCGGCAGTAAAAATATTACTTTATCGCTACAGTGGTCAGCATGATATTACTATTGGTACAGAAATTACCACTCGCAATAATTATCAACTTGCATCTCCAAGCCAATTTTTGAATACAGTTGTTATCCGTGACGAAATAGAACCAGATCGAGGATATCAAAATCTGCTAATTAAAGTTCGTCAAACTGTTACCGAGGCATTTGAACATTCTGCTTATCCGTTTGATATTTTGGTAAAAGAACTGGCAAATTCCAGTGAAATTAACCGCACACCATTGTTCGATGTGTTAGTACTTCTGCAAAACATTAGTCAACCTGTAGAAGAAGTAGAGATAAAATCCCTGGGTTCGCTCAATTCTCCAAGCAAATTTGACCTCTCTTTTGTTTTTCTTGAACAGAACAACGAACTCAGTTTAGCTCTAATTTACAACACAGATATATTCCAAGCTGAGAGAATACAACAAGCCCTAAGACATTTGGATAAACTACTTCTAGAAATGATAGTGAATCCCAGCCAACCAGTTTGTAAAATTCCTCTTTTGTCAGCCGCAGAAACATCTTTTATCGAAAGCTTTATCAAACCAATTCCTCGTTTAGAAACACGCACAGTTATCCATGATTTTATCGACCAAGTAAAAGCCTTACCAGATAAAACATCAATTATTTATCCAGGTGGAGAATTTAGTTATCTAGAATTAGATATACTTAGTAACTCTTGGGCTAACATCTTTAAAGATTTAGGCATTCAAAAGGATATTCTTTGTGGCGTAATGCTTGAAGGAGATTATCGTCAAGTATTAGCAATGCTAGCAGTATTTAAAGCTGGGGGAATTTATTTACCTCTGCGTTTGGATGAACCAGAAGAACGTTATTCACGTATGATGGTTAAAACATCCCCCACCATGATAGTGGTCGATCGCGAAAATTTAGAGACTATCAAACTTCGACTAGCAGTATTACCAAAACCCCCTCATATATTAGTCGCAACTGCCCATGAAATTCAGCAATACTATCAGTGGAATGGCACAATTTATCAATGCTTGCCTGTAGTTGCAAGTAACGATCGAAAAGCTTTAGTTATACCTGATGCTGATGATTCTAACTATATTATGTTCACTTCCGGGTCAACAGGTGAACCCAAAGCTATACTTGGTAGTCATGGCAGTTTACGCCATTTCATAAACTGGGAAAAACTAGAATTTGGAATTAATCAAAATTGGCGCTGTCTGCAAATTGCAAAAATTAACTTTGATGCTTACCTTAGAGAAACTCTCGTCACTTTATGTTCTGGAGGAACTCTCTATATTCCTAATAGCATAGATCGCGAAGATTCGGAGCGTTTATTACTGAGATTGGGAGAATGGCAAATTAACTTACTACATACTGTACCTTCAGTAATGCGCCTATTTTTAAATATTGGTCGCAATTTAGCTAATGCTAACCAATTGCTTAAGAATTTACGAGTTTTGGTGTTGGGAGGAGAACCTTTATTTGTCAAAGAATTGTGCGAATGGCATCAAGTTTTTGGTTCTCAGACAGAATTTGTAAATATTTATGGGGCAAGTGAAACCACTTTTGTCAAACATTTTTATCGAATTCCCGACCCGAATAAAATCACTTATGCCAGAGTTCCTGGAGGGAAAACATTGCCAGAGGCGGCGTTTGCAATCATTGATGGAACTCGTCCCTGTGCTGTCGGAGAAGTAGGAGAAATCTTTGTCAAGTCGCCTTATTTAACAAAAGGCTATTACCAAGATGAAAGTTTAACCAATTCTGTTTTTGTACCCAATCCTTTGAATAACGGCGCTGATGTAGTTTACCGCACAGGAGACTTGGGACGACTGCTACCCGATTTGACGGTGGAGGTGATAGGACGCAGCGATAACCAAGTGAAGTTGAATGGAGTACGGATTGAGTTGGGAGAAATTGAAGATGCACTGGCTGCTATTGATGGTGTAGAAAAAGCACTGGTAATTGCAGAGAAAAAAGAAGAATCGGTGACAGTCAGTGCATTTTATCAAGCAAAAAATGCTGTAAATCATCAACAGATCGGCAGCCAATTGAAACAAGTGTTACCAACTTATATGCAGCCAACTTATTTGATGCAGTTGGCTGACTTTCCATTATTGCCAAATGGCAAAATCAATCGTCTAGCACTACTAAAAACAGAAGCAAATATTCTTCAAACAAACAATCAAATTACTAACCTTAATCAACAAGAGGCTTTATTAGCTTCAATTTGGGGTGAATTATTAGAGGTAGAGGTGAGTGATGCGAATCAGTCATTTTTTGAATTAGGAGGAAATAGTTTAAAAGCAATGCGCTTAGTGTCGCATATCCGCAATCGCTTTGGAGTTGCACTGCGATTACGAGAAATATTTACTCAAAATACTTTAAAAGCTCAAGCTGATTTGATTCAATCACGACAAAAAAAATGATAAAGTCACTACCGAATCAACAATATTACGAAGTATCCCACGCTCAAAGGCGGATGTGGATTCTGCACCATATAGATGAATATTCCAGCGCTTACAATATTAGGCTGGCAATGAGAATCAATGGCAGCTTAGATATTTCGGCATTTACAGAAGCTTTTCAACAACTTGTGAGTCGTCACGAAATTTTGCGAACTAGTTTTACAAGTGTCGCAGGTGACATTCAGCAAATTTTGCATGAAAAATTGCCTACAGAAAAATTAATAAATTTTCAAGATTTAAGAGGGCAAAAAGATGTTGAAGCCGTAGCTGATACCTTAATTCAAGAATCAGCTAACTCGCGCTTTGATTTAGAGAAGTTACCTCTGATGCGAGTTTTATTAGTGCAGATCGAGTCAGAGGAATTTTTGTTTGGTTTGACCATACATCATATTATTGGGGATGCGCGATCGCTCGATATCCTTTTCCAAGAGTTTGTTACTTTATACTCTGCTTACACGCAGCAAAAAACTCTCGTCTTACCTCCATTACCATTGCAATATAAGGATTATGCTGCATGGCAAAATCAGTGGTTAGAAAGTGAGGAGGTAAAAGAACAACATAGTTATTGGTGCGATCGCTTTGCCGAACAACCACCTATACTCAACTTATCTCCCGACTTTCCTAGACCGCAATTTAAATCTTCTCAAGCTGGTGTATATACTTATAATTTCAGTCAGAATATCGGCGATAAATTACGCTCTTTTGCTGCTGGGAATAATACAACTCTATTTATAACTCTTTTAACTTTATTTAAAATATTACTCTACCGTTACACAGGGCAGCACGATTTAGTCATTGGTATACCTATTTCTGGACGCAATCATCCAGACCTAGAAAACCAAATCGGATTTTATGTTAACACCCTAGCTTTAAGAACTTCACTCCCAGAAGCGGGAACTTTTAAACAAGCATTGGCAGAAGTAACAAATACTTGCCTCGATGCTTATGAATATAGTAATTATCCTTTTAATAAATTAGTATCTGCCCTGGATTTAGAACGAGATTTATCACGAAATCCTTTATTCGATGTGATGTTTTCACTGCTTAGTAAAGATAGTAAAGCAGTGATGAAAATTCCGGGAATTGAACATCAAGCATACCCCCTGAAACCACGAACGGCTCAATTCGATTTGAGTTGGAGTCTGTTTGAAGATGCCAACGATTTAAGATTGGTCATCGAATACGAAGCCGATCTGTTTCGAGAAGAGACGATCGCCAGAATGAGCGGTCACTTTTTACAAATAATTCAGACAGTAGTTGAGAATCCCGATTGCCAATTGTCACATATTGATTTACTAACTCCTGAAGAACGCTATCAATTACTAACTCAATGGAATAACACAGAAGTTGCATATCCTCAAGATAAATGTATCCATCAGCTATTTGAAGAACAAGTAAAACTTAACCCTGATGCAGTTGCGCTAATATTTGAAGGTCAAAAATTAACCTACCAACAGTTGAATGAGCGAGCAAATCAATTAGCTCATTATTTGCGAGAAAAAGGCGTAAAACCAGAAGTATTGGTTGGAATTTTTGTTGAGCGTTCCCTGGAGATGGTAATAGGAATATTAGGGATTTTAAAAGCAGGAGGAGCTTATGTACCTCTAGATCCTAGCTATCCAGCCGAACGTTTAGCTTATATGCTCTCAGATTCGGCAGTTTCTATATTGCTTACCCAGCAGTCCTTAATAGATTCTTTACCAGAAAATCAAGCCGAGGTGCTGTGTTTAGATAGTGATTGGCAGGTAATTGCTAACTATAGTCAGCAGAATCCCATCAGTCAAGTGACATGGGAAAATTTAGTTTATGTCATTTATACCTCTGGCTCGACAGGTAAGCCAAAGGGAGTAATGAATATCCATCAAGGCATTTGTAATAATTTATTGCGGACGATTGATGCTTATCCACTCACAACAAGCGATCGCATCTTACAAATAACTCCCTTTAGTTTTGATGTTTCAGTCTGGGAAATCTTCTGGTCTTTAATAGCTGGGGCTACTTTAGTAGTAGCTAAACCTGAAGGTCATAAAGATACTGCTTATTTGATTAACTTAATTGCCCAAGAACAAGTTACTCAAATCAATTTTGTTCCCTCAATGCTGCGGGTTTTTCTTCAAGAATCAAATTTAGAAAACTGCCGTTGTTTAAAGCGAGTATTTTGTGGCGGAGAAGCACTATCTTATGAACTAACTCAACGCTTTTTTGAGCAGTTTGATTGTGAATTGTACAATTTTTACGGCCCAACAGAAACAGCAGTTGATGCCACTTTCTGGCAGTGTACGCCACAGTCTAATTATCAAATAGTTCCTATTGGTCGCCCCATTGCCAATACCCAAATTTATATCCTCGATTCTCATCTCCAACTAATTCCTCTTGGCATTCCTGGAGAATTGCATATTGGGGGCGCTTCTTTAGCTAGAGGCTATCTCAACCGACCAGAATTAACTACCCAAAAATTTATTTCTAATCCCTTTGGTAATGGCAAATTGTATAAAACTGGAGATTTAGCTCGTTATTTACCAGATGGAAATATTGAATATCTTGGTCGGATCGATAACCAGGTCAAGCTGCGCGGCTTACGTATTGAATTAGGAGAAATAGAATCGGTTTTAGAAACTAATTCCCAAGTAGAACAAACAGTCGTCATTTTGCATGAAAACCAACGGTTAGTAGCTTATGTAGTTAGAAAAGACCAGTCATTAACCCCTAGCGATCTGCGTCGTTTCTTACAGCATAAATTGCCAGCTTACATGATACCTTCAGCTTTTGTAATGTTGTCAGCTATGCCATTAAACCCGAATGGTAAGATAGACCGTAAAAAATTGCCAAAACCCGATGAAACATCGATAGTAGAATCACCATATTTAGCTCCACGCAATCGCTCAGAAAGCATTTTAGCAAACATTTGGCAACAAGTTCTGCAAGTATCAAAGGTAGGAGTAAATGATAACTTCTTTGATATAGGTGGTCATTCATTACAAGCCATGAATCTCATGGCACTAATTTATCAAGAACTGGAAATTGACATTCCTTTGTCAATAATTTATGAAAAACCTACGGTAGCAGAATTGAGCGAGTATATCATCTACCTCAAAGAGATGAATATCCAACCTAAAGAACGTCCTTATGTAGTTTTCAATAAAGCACGAGAAAAAGCGATTTTTATATTTCCCCCAGCCCTTGGTTTTGCAGCAGCTTACGCGAATTTAGCTGATTATTTAACAAATTATGCTATCTATACTTTCAGATATATTGCCGATGAAGCAACTTTAGAAAAATATGCAGAATTAATAGATAGCCTAGCACCAAATCAAGATATAAAATTGATGGGACATTCAGCAGGTGGTTTTTTGGCAATGTTGATGGCTCAAAAGTTAGAAAGTCGCGATCGTATAGTTTCTGATGTGATTTTATTAGATACTTACAGAGACGGTCGTGAAGCTAAACAAGCCCAAATGTCAGAAATCATAGAAGGTGTTGATGGTTTCTTATTAAATCCCAAACGTCAGGAATTAAGACGTTACTTTATGGATAACCAAAAGTTACGCGATCGCACCTACAATCAAGTTTGGGAATACTTTAATTTTCTCTGGCATTCAGACCTAAAAAATTTGCAAATTGACGGAAATATTCATCTTATACGTGCTGAGGGAAACTACGATTACGAAGATGATTGGATACAAGCTACAAGAGGAGAACGAATCAATCATTATGCCTATGGGGTTCATCGAGAGATGATCGATCCTCCTTATCTCAATCAAAACGCCACTATTATTAATGCGATTCTCACTTAGAATTGAGAATTTGGAATTTACAAGATTCAGTGATTCTGGAGTGGTGTTTTAAGCAAAAACCTTAACGCCTGAATTAGGTTTTAATCAGACTTTGCACCTATTTCAATCACCTCACTGCATATATGCAGTTTATTGAAAGAGTTTTTCCAACTATAAAATTTAGGACTAAAACAACAGATGAGTAAAGTAAGAGTTAATAACGAATGGGACGCTCTCGAAGAAATTATCGTTGGGCGTGCCACCAATGCACGTATTGCCTGTCGAGATCGAGGTTTGTTTGCAGTCGAATATAGAGATTATGGCAGCATTGAAAACATTCCCTCTGGTCAGTATAGCGATCGCATCATCGAAGAAACTGAAGAAGACCTTGACGAACTCGTGCGTACACTTCAAACCCTCAATGTAGTTGTTCAGCGTCCTGATGTAGTAGATCATTCTATTAAATTTCGTACCCCCGATTGGGAATCAGACGATCAATACAATTACTGTCCCAGAGACCTATTTGTTACAGTAGGAACATGGATTATCGAAGCGCCAATGACGCTACGAGCAAGATTTTTTGAAACTCTTTCATTTAAATCTATCTTGATGGATTAT
Source organism: Nostoc sp. DedQUE05 (assembly GCF_034530955.1). Taxonomy (NCBI): domain Bacteria; kingdom Bacillati; phylum Cyanobacteriota; class Cyanophyceae; order Nostocales; family Nostocaceae; genus Nostoc; species Nostoc sp. DedQUE05. Next base: position 126,851 of record NZ_JAVRCB010000019.1, read on the forward strand.
TTGCAGAGCGGAGCTAGATGGATATCAGCCCCAAAGCCCAGACTCGCTGATGAAATTTATAATATTCACGATCCTAACTGTTCAGCAATCAAAGACCATGAGCCTCTATTCGATGCAGCAAACATATTACGGTTAGGGAAAGATATTTTCTATCTAATTTCAGATACGGGGAACCGTTCTGGAGCATTCTGGCTGCAAACTATATTAGGCGAAGAGTATAGGGTGCATACTTATGACAACGTTTATAGTGGCAGTCATGTAGACACCACCATCGCTGTAATTCGGCCTGGTTTAGTTGTAGTGAATGCTGAACGAGTTGGCGAACAAAATCTGCCCGAACTGTTCAAGAGTTGGGATGTAATCTACCTGACAGAAGTCGTTGATATTGGTTATACAACAACATCCTATGCTTCTAAATGGATTGGTATCAACCTCCTGATGGTAAATCCAAATCTGGCGATCGTTGATAAATCACAAACTCCACTGATCGAACAGCTTGAGAAACGCGGTGTTGATGTTGTACAGCTCCAACTCAGACACGCAAGAACCTTGGGAGGAGGGTTTCATTGTGTAACGTTGGATGTGCGACGAAAAGGCTCATTGGAAAGCTATTGTAATGCTTAAAAATTGCATTATGAACCCGATCTAATGCAATTGTTAGTAAAAAACATACCTTAAACAATAGATATATCTATAGAATGCGTAAGTCTAAATAAAGGAGTTTAGCTATGGCTTATCACACCTACAAATCTCCGCTTCTATGGTTAGCATCGATAGTCAAAGACAGCCGAGTGAGTGTTGGAGAATATACCGCCTGTGACAACTCCATTACCTTTGCGTTGTGGTTTCCTGATGAGAGAATTGAGATTGGTAAATATTGCTCTCTAGCAAAAGATATTACTATCTTCGGTGGCGGAGAGCATCACATTACTAGGGCGACTACTTATCCATTTCGCCTGTTCTTCCCTCTCTCTCAAACCCAGTTTGCAGAACGGCGTGACGAAGTACGCCACAAAGGTACTACTTCAATTGGAAATGATGTATGGATTGGCTACGGTGCAACCATTTTGTCAGGAGTTAAGATTGGCAACGGAGCAGTCATCGGCTCTCAGGCAGTTGTTGCCAGTGATATCCCTGATTATACGGTTGCTGTAGGCAACCCAGCTAAGGTTATCCGCTCTCGATTCAGACCTGAAACAGTTGAACGTCTGCTGAAACTGCGTTGGTGGGACTGGGATACTAAGAAAGTTATTGCAAACCTAGAATGGCTTTACCAAAATCCTGACGATTGGCCAGAAGATATCCAGTTTAATGAATCTACAGAAGGTCTGCCAGATTTTCCTGCACCTGAACTTCTAGAGGAAGACATTAAAAACATCAGCAAAGGGTAAGGGAATCCACATTTTAAGACGTGAGATTTGAAATGAGGACGCAATGCAAGCCGCGCAAAATGTAACACTATTAATAATAGTGTTACATCTGTTTTTTTGCGATAGTTCCGTCGGTGCTTTTAATACCAGCTTTGACGCTGATATCTAGAGTTGCTGTTGTTGTCGGACAAAACACACACCCGAATGGCACGCTTGTTAACGGCAAACCCATTATATATAAGGCTTTTGGGTGTGGGGTGTGGCTGAGTGGGTGTAGTCAGTCAGAAATTTATTTGTATCCCCACTCATATTTACTAGAAACAGGGTGTGGGGTGTGGGGTGTAGGGTGTTGGGGGTAGGGTGTTGGGTGTAGGGAAAAATCAAGAAAAGTGAACAGGGTGCAGGTTGTATTGGGTGTGGGGTGTAGGGAAATTAAGACAGACACTCCGGGTGGGGCTTTTACCTGCCTTGCGAAATAAGGATTTTTCGCGCGCGTGGGGCGAGGCTTTAAACCTACACCCTACACCCTACACCCTACACCCTACACCCTACACCCTACACCCTACACCCTACA
>NZ_JAVRCB010000019.1:128894-142006 GCF_034530955.1 Nostoc sp. DedQUE05
CCCTACCCAGACGAGCTTTCAGCTTTACAAGCGTGCCATTCACACACACCCAAAGCAGAAAATTGAACCGAAAAGAGAAATCACCATGACCCTGACAATGACACCCACTATTACTGCCTTTGAACGGTCGCCTGATGGCGGCAAGGGACTGGCGCGTGACATGCGCGTTCGCTGGGCGCTCGAAGAAGTGGGCCAACCTTACAACGTTCGTCTTGTTTCGTTCAGTGAGATGAAGCAACCCGCGCACCGTGCGCTTCATCCTTTCGGGCAAATTCCAACCTATGAGGATGGCGATCTCGCCCTGTTCGAGTCGGGGGCGATCGTGTTCCATATCGCGGAGCGCCATACAGGGCTGTTGCCAGACGATGCCAATAGTCGAACGCGAGCGATCGCATGGATGTTTGCCGCACTTAACACGATGGAGCCGCCAATCGTTGATCGGGAAATGGCCACGTACTTAGAGCGTGATGAGGCCTGGTACGAGCAGCGCCTGCGTGTCGTCGAAGGCCGCATCCGTAACCGGCTCTTAGAACTTTCCAGTCACCTTGGAGATGCCGACTGGCTCGATGGTGCATTCAGCGCAGGCGACCTGATGATGGTGGAAGTGCTGCTCAGGTTGAAAGACTCGGGTATGCTGGACGACTATCCAAATCTCTCTACCTATGTCGCCCGTGGTGAAGCGCGGCCCGCCTTCAAGCGTGCTTTCGCCGCTCAATTAGCGGTTTTCACTCTTCAGCAACCGACTGGCTGACTAGCGCAAAAGAGAGATTTGACACTATTGCTCCTGCCCCCTGCCCCCTGCCTCCTATTTGTATCAACTTTAAAGTGAAACGGTATTACATGTAATGCCCATTGAGCATTAATGGTATCAGAAGCGGCGATCGCAGATAGGAAGATGATGTAGGTTTGCCCAAAAATTTATCCCTTGATGACCAAACCCCGGCATGAATTACGCAAACAATTGCAAACTGTTTAACTATAAGCATTTCAGCTTTACAAGCGTGCCATTCTCTACATAACTGATGTGGCCACCATTATCAGCAACTTCTAACCGGAGAATGTAGCTATCATTCTGCAACAGCGATGGGTCGAACTTACCCAGTACACTATTAGCGATCGTTAGAAGTTTACTTCCGGCCACTCCGGGTTAGCTTTGGCTACTTTTGCCGCACTGAAGTTTTAATTTAGTTGCTCTCGGATTTCGTGTTTGAGGAAAGTAGGTTGCTCTCCTTGATGCTTTTTATGCAACTTTTAGTTGTAAATATCAACCCCTAATTGCACAATTTTGGTTGATTTCAAGCACAGTAACTCAGCTAATGTACAGCCAAATATTTTACACAAAGCAGTAAGGACTTCTGGAGAAGCGTTTTTGACATCTGTATTTGTCTCCATCCTGTTCAAGTACTGGCGAGAAATATCTACTTCAAATTCAGTAAGCCTTTTGGATAAATTCAACAACGGTATATCGCCACGCAACTCACGCATTTTTTGCCCACGCGCAGCTGTCCATTTTATAGAACCTACTTCTGTCAGTGGTAACATCACGACCTCTTCCATATCTTCTCTACTTGCCATATTATGCAACTTCTAGTTTACAATCAAAATAATTTGTTGCAACTATTTGTAGCATAAATTTAGTCATTGCGATCGCACTGTGCCAGTTGCGTAAGTCCTGTAGTACTTCACTAATACCATTTCTATTCCGAATACAAAGCTTTCAGAACTGGATCAAAGTAATACTTCTGTACTATTGAAGGCGATCGCCTCCACGAGGTTACCAGTAATCTGACAACAGAGCGTGTTATTTCTTTAACTTCCTATGACTTTATTCTTGAAGCTCTTTTCTGTGCAGCTTCAATGTAAATTGATATCAGTATTCACGTAATTCTTCGATAATTCAACTGTCGGCTCCTAATTGCAACGATGTCTACGACGGGCTACGCCTACGCAATTGAGATTCACTCTTTAATGTATAGTCAAGGGAATCCCGTTATCTTTGGGTTTTAAATTGAGAATAAACGGAACAGCTTTCAATACCCAATCGGACACGGGTGTATAATTAGCAGCTTCTTCTCCAAAGCTAATAGAAAGCATATCTGTATGAATGATACCTGGATTGAGGGGTATAGCTGCCATACCAGTTGGCAATTCTTGTGCCAAAGAACGAGTTAATCCTTCTATTGCCCACTTAGAAGCACAGTATGGTGCTACTTGGGCTGAAGTCGAACGTCCCCAGCCAGAACTAAAGTTAACAATAATACCCCGTTTGTTTTTCACCATTGCTGGTACGAAATGGCGAATTATATTCGCTACTCCTTTGATATTGATATCTATAAGCTCAGAAAATTCTTCAGATGGTATTTCCCACAAAGGTGCTAGGTAATTAGTAATTGCTGCATTATTTATCACTATATCTGGCGGTGAATATTTTTGAAGTACGTCTTGGGCCCATTTTTTTACAAGTTGTTCATTTGCCACATCTACAGATGTGAAATCGTTGTTAGCACTAAACTTTTGGCGTATTTTATCGATAGCATCTGATGAACGAGCGCAACCAATAACAGTATGTCCCTGTTGAATAAAACCCTCGGTCATCGCATAACCTAAACCTTTGCTTATGCCCGTAATTAAGATCAGCTTAGTCATATTATTCTGTTATTATTAGATTTCGGTTTTTTTCCGGTCGGTTTCGTGGGGGTAAGGTTCGTCCATCATAAAACTGAATAACTAACTTACTTAGTCCGATCCATGCTAGTGCAAAGATTAAGGGAGCTAGAGTTTCAATCACAACTACTACAACTGATGTTGTCTGAAAAAATAAAAGCATTGGAGTCCAAGCCAAAGTAAGTACTGCTGCAACTCCACTCCCAAATCTCAATCGCTCAATAATAGAAAGTGCCGAGCTACAACTAGCACATTTTTCCGTATGAGAATGATACCTCTCCAGCAGCACGGACTTTGCCAATGGGGGAGAAAAAGTCTCTTTGCCAAATGGTTCAGCGTTATATTGGTTTACCCACTGACGCAGTTCAAATACAAAACTATCTGCTTTGGTTGGAAGGTAAAAGGCTTTAGTAAAGTTCGGGCTACCTCCTTTAGCTTCAAGATACCTTTCCTGATAGTGGAGAAAAATTTGATCGTCTTCTAAAACGCCATTTTGTCCAATGTGGTAATACCAACGCGGTCTGAGCTTAATAAACCAACCTGGAAGTTTATCAGGAAACTTAAAAGGAAAACGTGCAAATACACGACATTCTCCTTTACGTATAGGTGTAGCATAAACAACGGTTAGAATTCTGCCGCGCTGGGAGTTGATGTCGTGCCACATTAAACTTGGAGCGACGAAGGTTGTAGATAACTCTCCTGATTGCCCTGGTTTCAAACCTTGTTTCCAAATCCCTTTGAATCCATGTTTCCCAGATTCAATCACTTCAAGTTCTAGAGGTGCTGCATTTGCCCTATTTCCTACCGTTTTATGGTGTGTAAACGATATGTGGCTAGGGTCTAGTATATTTTCTAATAGGGTTAATGCATCATAAGGTACATCTCTAAATGTATTAATTACAACCCATCCTTCTGGAGATTCTTCTAATGGTTCAATTATTGGGACTTCGGTTTTGGCAGCATTTTCATATTCACCAACGTATACAAACAGTAGTCCTTGCTTCTCGATAGTTGGTAATGATGCCACACAAGCTCGTTTTGATGTCTCTGCTGTTCCACCTTCGACTTGTTGAGGAATCCTTTGACAATTTCCATCTCCAGAAAAACCCCAACCGTGATAGGGACATTCCAAAAGCCCATCGTCACTAATTCTGCCTTCAGACAACGGTGCTAAACGATGAGGACACTGGTCTTCAAAGCTTCTCCAAGATTGGGCAAGTCTATCCCACCAAATTACAATATCTCTTCCCAGCACTGTAAAAGGCGTTGGTTTTGATTTGTCTAAGTCCTCTAGGTAATGGATGGGATACCATGTTTCTTTACAATCAAAACTATTCGGATCGCTGCCGCCCCCAGGCTGTTTTGAGTGCAAACTATCTCTGACGTTAACTTCTTTCTCAAGCATTTTTGATGTTTATTAACTTTTATTGCCTACTCTAAGATTTATTTTAACTAGTATGAACATTGGCTGTATGGCGATCGCATTTCCATTTTTGATTTTATGAATAGCCACTAAAATGGCAGATAATATGCTATTAGTAAACACTGACAAGACAAGTTTCTCAATCCTTCCCTACGCCGAGAACTCTTACCCCATTATCAGGCTTGAACACTGACTGGAACAGGGAGAATACGACCCAAACCTGTGAGCTTGCGGAAAATCTGAGTCAATAAAATAGGCTCAGGTTTTTGAGGAAGCATTTTTATGGTTTCACGGACATATTGAAAGTCGTGACAGTGAGGCTTGAGGTCAACAATGCCGCATTCGGGGTTACTGTGACGGAAATTAGCTAGAAGATGAGCTTTCTGGCGAAGTAATCGCACTAATGTTATAAAATCGTGTTGCTCTCATTGCCGTTTGAATTTAGACTTGCTGTCTAGGTTTGCACTTTTGTGCATAGCTTGAAAATTGATCTCCAATTAAAATAGGTGCATACTTTAACGAGTAGAGTTAGGGATAAAAATTACAAAATATGAATCTCAAGATAAACCTGACAATTCAGGCCATGTGGAAAAGCTCATTTTAGCGGTTTCCTAACCCTGATTTTCCGTTAGCTATTTTCATTAACTTAAAGCTATTGATAATTAAGCTGTAAAAAAAGCCAAGCTTTTTCGAGGATTGAGGACTTACCGTGAAAAGTAAGCAAAATAAACACTGTAGAGTAAAAGATTTTTTGTAAAGCTTAAGGAAACTTTTAGTTTAAATGAACATAAGTAAAAATCCGGTAGAAGTAAGTTTGAAAAAAGATCGCACTTATGGACATTTACCAGTGGAGAAAAAACTGGGTATTCTTGTTGTCGATGACCATCAATTAATTTTAACTGGTACTCTTGATGTATTAAATCGAGAGTATCCCGAAGCTGCTATTGTTAAAGCTCAGACTAGAGAAGAGACACTTTATCAACTTCAACTTCATCAGTTTGACTTGATTGTGATGGATTTATCAATTCCCGATCGGCAAGGGAAGATAGCAGAAATTGATACCGGAATTAAGCTGTTGCAAAATTTGCTCAAAGAATATCCCCATCAAAATTTTATCGTGCAAACTAGTTATGTGAAAGCCTTGATCCGGATCAAACACGAGATTGATAATCATCAAGGTGGGTTTGCGATCGCAGACAAAGGATTACCCGAAAATGAAATGCTGATGCGGGTTAATTTGGCACTTCAGGGTGCAACTCACACCAAAGACATCAAAACGGGAATCGAACTCAAACCAGAATGGTTGGATGTGTTGCGGTTAGCTTTTGAAGAGAGTTTAACAGATAAAGCGATCGCCGATCGAATGTATAAATCAGAACGAGCAGTGCGGACTTACTGGACAAAGATTCAGGATGTTTTGGGTGTATATCCTGAAGACTGCAAGCAAAGCGGTAAGAATATGCGAATCCAAACCGAAGTTCGTTCCCGTGAAGAAGGCTTAATTGATTAATACGCAAAAAATTAAGCTGGAAGCTAGATGAAAAGGAGAATCAGGAATCGCATTTGGAAAGAATTCAGGTTATGGTCGCTGGCTCTACGTCCAGGGATCGTAGTGCTGTTGTTGGTAATGTTAATCCGAATAACTGGAGGAATACAATCTTGGGAATGGATGCTGCTTGATACGATGCTACGTTTGCGTCCGATAGAAAACCCTGATGAACGTGTAGTAATTGTGGGTATCGACGAAAAAGATATTGAATGGGTTAAACAATATCCAATCCCAGATCAGAAGATTGCAGAGTTACTCACCAAGCTGGAAACTTATAAACCGCTAGCCATTGGGTTGGATATCTTCAAAAATGTTCCTGTAGAACCTGGTGGCGAACAACTAGCGCAGATATTACGAGCAAATTCTAATATTATTGGTATTGAAAAAATTTTACCGCCTGGAGAAACTTCACCACCCCAGAGCTTGCCATCCGAACGAGTTGGGTTTGTCGATTTACCTAATGATGAAGATAGCAAAAATCGACGCTATTTGTTGTATACGCCAAATCCTAAGAATATCAATGAAGATAAATATTCTTTAGCACTGCGGTTAGTTATTAAGTATTTAAATGCGAAAGGAATTGAGCCGCAAACTGGAAAAAATGACCCGAATACAATAAGATTCCGTGGGATTGAATTACCCCGAATTACCCATAATTTTGGCGGATATGTCAGGGCTGATGATGGGGGGTTGTCAATTTTGATGAACTTTCGCAACAGCGATCGACCTTTTAATATTGTTTCGCTGCGCGATATTCTCAACGATCGAGTTGATGCAGAATTGCTGCGCGATCGCATTGTCTTAGTTGGCAATCGCAATATGAGCGCGGGTGATATTTTTTATACTTCAGCTTTATCTAATTTAAAATTAAGCGGTCAAATTTATGGCATTGACTATCACGCTCATGTTATCAGTCAAATTCTTAGTAGCGTAATAGATAGCCGGACAATGTTGCATAGTTGGGGAGAGTTTGGAGAGTACACATGGATATTTGTTTGGGGGATTTTGTCTATCGTTATCGGACGGTTTACCGAATCTGCTCAAGCAAATTTACTGACTGTAACTGTAGCAGCATTTTGTTTGTTTAGCTGCGGGTATATGATGCTGTGGGTGTGGGGTGTATGGATTCCTGTAGCACCTAGTTTTCTGATATTAGCCGTGAATGGGTTAGGTTTAGGTGCTTTTTACCAGCATGATAAATTTTTGCGATCGCAAATTAAGGAACGTCAAAACACAATTCAACACACATTTACCGTAATTCATAATGGCCCTTTGCAAATTCTTGCTTATGGATTAAAGCATCTGCGTGCTAAAGATATTCCTTACGAACAACTGGTTGAGCAATTTGAAAAACTCGATCGCGAAATTCGTGAACTTGGCGATTTTCTCAAACTCGAAGCATTAACCACAGAAGAGAGCTTACGTTTAGGTAGCGGATTAATACTTGAATTGAAACGACCTTTGCATGATTTATTATATGAGGTTTACTCAAGTACATTAGAACGTAAAGATTTTGAACATTTTAAAACATTAAAAGTTAAAATTCGGAATTTTGAACCGATTGATGATAAATATTTAACTATAGAACAAAAACGGGGAATATGTCTGTTTTTAGAAGAAGCTTTATGTAATGTTGGTAAACACGCCCAAGGAGTCAAGCGAGTTCAAGCATCGGGTGTTTATAGTGCAAATAAATACAATTTATCTGTAAGAGATAACGGTTCAGGTATTAAATCAAAACTAGAGAATAAAGGCACAAAACATTTTAAAATGCTTGCTAAACAATTAGGAGGAGAGTTTCGCCGTGAATCGCTTTCTCCGCGTGGGACTATATGTGAACTTCGTTGGAAACCTACAAAGGAATTTTAAGAAGGAATAAGGCGTTATATCATGTCTGCTAGATTACTTATTAAACCTGAAGAACCCCACCCCGCCAAAGCTATGCTTTGTCTCCCCTCTCCGGCTTGCAGGGAGAGGCTGGGGGTGAGGTGCAATGACTGTGGAAATCATAACTAATTATACGGACATGATATTAATCGCCAGAATTCTCAATTCTTAAAAAGTTTTAGATAACCACACAATCAACAGCATTTACCATGAGTCATCAACATTTCGTATTTTGGGAAAATAAGCGCAGATTTACAAGCTTGGTTGTAGGAGTAGTTTTTCTTATGACCGCAGTCCCAGCATTTGCTCAGTTTAAACCACGCGATCGCAAACCAGCCAGCGACAATACCCGTGCAGGTGGTTCGCGTGGATGTTCAGCTAGCGGCATACCACTGACGCAGCTTGCACCTCAGACATTTATCGGTAAAACTGCTTCCACACGTCCAACCTTAGCTTGGTATATGTCAAGTTCTCAAAATGCGCGATTCCAACTGTATGAATTTGATTCACCCAAGACAGTTAAAAAAATTGGGCAAGTTAAAGAAATACCCACAACAGTTGGGATTAACAAACTAAAACTTCCCGTTGATTACCCCGAACTCACAGTCGGTAAAACATATTTATGGCAAATTGCAATTGACTGCGAAAACGACACGATTATTAGACGTGCAGAATTTACCGTTATCAATCCTCAATCACTTGCTAAAAATCGATTTACTAGCATTCCAGAAAGTATAAATTATTATACTGGAAATGAACTGTGGTATGAAGCATTAGAAGAAGCATTAAAAGCAACTGGTAATGCTAAATTGGGGCAAACTGGGGCAACTTTAGTTAAAGAACTTGCACAGTCAGAAATGCTTATCGGTAATGACGTAGATAAAAAAAATATTCAGCAACGAATTGAATACCTCCAGAAAATTGGCAGCGAAAAAATATAGCAGTTTTCATTTTGATGCAACACACTCTGACCTCACTCCAAACCTCTCTCCTAAAAGGAGAGAGGCTTTGAATCTTACTCCGCTTCCAGCAATAAAAGTTTTTCCGATCCCCTCTCCTAAGAGGCTACGGTGTACACACAAGTCTAAAATAGTTTACTCACTTGGTTTTTCATGTCAGTTTTACCCCACCCTAACCCTCCCCTTAGAAAGGCTACGGTGTACACACAAGTCGAATTACCCCCCTTAGTCCCCCCTTTACAAGGGGGGAAACAAGAAAAATCCGGTTCCCTCCCCTTTACAAGGGGAGGGTTAGGGTGGGGTAATTCGAGAACTGGTAGTAATTCGATAACTTGTGTGTACACGGTAGTTCTTAAGAGGAGAGGGTTAGGGTGAGGTCTTTATTAAACAACTAAGAACCACTATAAAAATAGTAGGCAGAATAGAAATGGTAAAAACTTGGTCAGTTGCTGTCACAGGATGGCTGGGATGCGTCGTAGGTATTGCAGTTTCTATTAATCCTACTTTTGCTCAGTTAACTCCCGATAACAGCCTGGGAAAAGAGCGATCGCAAGTCGTTCCTATTAATCAAAACAATGACCGCATTCAGGGCGGTGCGGCTCGTGGCACTAACCTATTTCACAGTTTTCAAGATTTTAACGTCGGTGTTGGTCGAGGCGTTTATTTCGCTAATCCAGAAGGGATAACAAATATCTTTTCTCGCGTTACTGGTGGTAACTCATCAAATATTTTCGGGACATTGGGAGTATTAGGTAATGCGAATTTATTCTTGCTAAATCCCAATGGCATTTTATTTGGTAAAAATGCCCAGTTAGATATGCAGGGGTCATTTGTGGGGACAACGGCAAGTAGTGTAAAATTCGCTGATGGTAGAGAGTTTAGTGCAACTACCCCTCAAAATACACCTTTGCTAACTATCAGCGTTCCTCTGGGCTTACAATTCGGGGTGAATCCTGGAAAAATCACAGTACAAGGATCGGGTCATAATTTAACGTACAATCCATCCACTGCTGGAACCATTAGAACTGATGTTCCTGGATTGCAAGTACAACCAGGGAAAACCCTTGCACTTGTTGGCGGTGACATAAATTTGGAAGGTGGAAATCTGAGGGCTGAGTCTGGGCGAATTGAATTAGGAAGCATCGTATCACCGAGTTTAGTTAGCTTGACGCAAAATGATTCAGGTTTATTTTTAGGATATTCAGATGTAAATGCTTTTGGAAATATCCAGCTATCTCAAAAAGCCTCAGCTGATGTCAGTGGAGAGGGTGGAGGTTCTATTCAAGTACAAGCAGGGAAACTATCAATGCGTGATGGTTCATCGCTTTTCTCTATTACCACTGGTTCAAAACCTGGGGGAGAGTTTAATGTCAACGCTACCGAGTCAATAGAACTAATTGGAGAATCAGCAGACAAAAATTATGCCAGCAGCTTAAATACAGAGTCTCAAGGTGCTGGTTCCTCTGGAGAGTTAAACGTTAATACAGGAAAATTAATCGCTACAGATGGAGCTTATATTTCAACTTATACTGTATCTTCCGGTAATGGAGGAAATTTGAATGTCAAAGCTTCTGACTCTATAGAATTGTTTGGCAGGGGTATATTTGGAAGTGGCTTTTATACAGGAACAAGTACCGATAGTAGTGGAAATGCTGGAAATTTGAGTGTCGAAGCTAGAACTTTGGCTATTAGTGAAGGTGGGCAACTTTTTGCCAGTAGCCCTGGAGAAGGAAATGCTGGAAATATTCAGATAAAAACAGATTCTCTCCAATCAACCAATGGGGCATCTATTGGCAGCAGTATCAATGGTAAAGGCAATGGGGGAAATATTACGATTGATGCTAATGATATTACTTTTGATAGTGATAGTTCTATTGACAGCAAGGTGTTTGCTGATGGTGTAGGTAAAGGTGGAAATATCCGGGTTAATACTAGAACCCTCTCATTATTGGGTGGTTCACAAATATCTACTAGAGTTGCTGGTAAAGGTGATGCAGGTAATATATTTATCAATGCCCGCGACACAATTCAGCTAGATGGGATAGTTGGCTATTCGATTGCTGGTATCACAAGTGATGTGATAACTGGAGGTGTCGGTAATGGGGGAAATATAGAAATCACAACTGGCTTGCTGTCGTTAACAAATGGTGCAAGTATTGATACAGGTACAAATGGAATAGGTAATGCAGGTAATATCACCATTAATGCCCGTGAAACTATTAATATAGACGGTTTTGGTAGGGGTTTTATTGAACAATTAGGAGAAGGTAAATTACCCAGCGGTATTAGTAGTGACGTTAGTTTTGATGGTGTAGGTAAAGGTGGAGATATCCGCATCAATACCAGAGAATTATTCTTAAACAACACAGGTGAAATTAGTGCTGATACCTTTGGACTGGGTGATGGAGGTAATATTTTTATTCAAGCAGCAGAAACAATTTACCTCAGCAATATTAATAATATTGATTTTACTGAAATTAGTAGCACTGTTTCCTCTGAAGCCAGAGGTAATGCTGGCACTATCAACATTAAATCTAGAGATTTATTATTAGATAATGCTGCGATTAATAGTTACACCTCTGGGCAGGGAAATGCTGGTAGGATCTCGATTAAAGTTCAAGACACCTTATCTTTAAATAATCAAGCAAAATTTATTAGTGCAACTTCAGAATTAGTAGGTAATGGTGGAGATATTGATATCCAAACAGGAAAGCTTTCTTTAGATAATGACTCTTATTTCTTCGCTAGCACTTCTGGTAAAGGAAACGCTGGTAATATCTCAATCCAAGCAACAGACACAGTTTCTCTTGCCAATAACAGTAGTATAGATAACAGCATCTCCAAAACAGGTGCAGGTAATGCCGGAAATATTCATATTTTTGCAAAGTCATTTTCTGTAAGCGGAGAATCTATCATTTTCAACAGCAATCTTGGTGGAAAAGGAAATGCTGGCGATATTTCAATCAATACAAAAGAGAATGTTTCTTTCACAGATGGTTCTTTTTTGAGTAATGCTACATTGGGTGATGGTAATGCCGGAAATATCAAAATTCAAGCAGGTGGCGCTGTGAAATTTTCTGGACGTAGTGAAAAACTTAGTGGCGGAATATCTAGCAGCGTGTCAAAAACCGGTGTAGGTAACAGTGGTGATATTGAGATTGTAGCCCGTAGTTTAGAGCTATCTAATGATGCTGATTTGTCTACATTATCTTTTGGTAAAGGCAACGCGGGTAATGTCTTGATAACTACATCAGGTGATACAACAATCAAAGATAGTAGTATAGCAACATTTATTGCCACAGAGGGAAATGCTGGTAAAATTGCAATTCGAGCAGGTGGTGATGTCTCTATTTCAGGAAAAAGCGGTTTGTCCTCCTTTCTTTACCTAAATGCAGTAGGTAAGGGTGGAGATATTGAAATTCAGGGGCGTAATTTTTCTTTATCCGATGGTGCTGTTTTATATTCCGCTACTGCTGGTAAAGGCGATGCTGGAAATGTGCTAATTAATGCCACTGGTGACATTTTTTTCACAAATGGTTCTAACATCAATGCTGCAACAATTGGGCAGGGAAATGCAGGTAACGTTACCGTTAATGCTGGCGGTAAATTCTCTCTTCAGGGGACAACTCCCAATGGTTTTAACTTTGATACTGGCATCTTTAGCATAGTCGCAATAGATGCAGGCTTCACAGGTAAAGGTGAAGGCGGCAATATTAATGTCACAGCCCGTGATTTATCTCTCAATGGTGCAGCTTTATCTGCGAGTAGTCTGGGAGATGGAATTGCCGGGAATATTAACATTAATTCAAGTGCTGTAAGACTAGATAATAAAGCGGCTATTAGTGCTGTAACTAACTCTAGTGATGGTGGAAATATTAGCTTAACTGCTACAGATTTATTACTATTGCGTCGTAACAGTAATATCACTACAACTGCGGGGTTAGCCAAATCAAGTGGCGATGGCGGTAACATCAATATAGACTCAAAATTCATCGTTGCCAGCCCTGAAGAAAACAGCGATATCAGCGCCGATGCATATACTGGTTCTGGTGGAAGAGTCCAAATCAATTCGCAAGGTATCTTCGGTATCGAGTCGCGTCCAAAACCAACTGAGAAAAGTGATATTACTGCAAGTTCGCAATTAGGCATTTCAGGTATAACAAATATTAACGCACCCGATACCAGTTCCATTCAAAACAGCTTTACTGAAGCATCTTCAAACGTCATCGATACTAATGCACTCATCGCCAATAGTTGCATTTCACGCAGTTCCAAGCAAGGGGGTACATTCTTCATTACTGGTTCTGGCGCTTTACGTAATACTCCAGGGGATCAATTAATTTCGGTATATTCCACTGGTGAGGTGCGTAATGTTGAACCAAAATCCCGCCTTTGGAAAAAAGGCAACCCGATTATTGAAGCACAAGGAGTTTATCGACTTGCTGATGGACAGTTGGTACTCAGTCGAGAATGCCATTAAAATATAGCGCTTCTGGGTTGAGTTCAATACAGAACTAACAAGAACGGTACTCATTTGCTATTTCGGCGTACCCATTTGTTATTTCGGCGTACCCATTTGCTATTTCGGCGTACTCATTTGCTATTTCGGCGTACTCATTTGCTATTTCGG
>NZ_JAVRCB010000020.1:0-141380 GCF_034530955.1 Nostoc sp. DedQUE05
GGCAGTTAAATCACTACCTGTAAATTGCAAGGTGTCAACATTGGCGATCGCTGCTACCGACGGCTTTGTGCCTTTACCAATGCCACTAAAATCGGTGATGGTGTCATTGCCATCGCCAGGGCGAAATACAAATTTATCTTGACGCCTGTTGCCCGTCAGGGTATCATTACCAGGAGTTACGGTCGGTTTCAGGGTGTCGTCACTGTTTATATTCGTCCTCCCAAACACCACATAGCTTTGCCCAGCACCATTTTTGCCGTTGGGGTCGGCACCATATGCCCCAATAATCAGGTCGTCAATGCCATCGTTGTTAATGTCTCCCGCATTGCTAACTGAGTAGCCTGATAAGTCATTTGCTTCTATGCCGTTGATTATAAAGCCATTAGTGCCATTCAGGTCAGACAGGTTAAGGGTGCCGCTACTGCCTATATTCGTTCCCCCAAACACTACATAGCTTTGCCCAGCAGAATTTTTGCCGTTGGCGGTGGCATCAGATTCCCCAATAATCAGGTCGTCGATGCCATCGTTGTTGATGTCCCCCGCTTTGCTGACTGAGTAGCTTGAGGAGTCACCTTTTGCAATGACGTTAATTAAAAAGCCGTTAGTACCATTCAAATCAGAGAGGTTGAGGGTGCCGCCACTGCCCAGATTCGTTCCCCCAAATACTATATAGCTTTGCCCAGCAAAATCTTTGCCGTTGCGGTAAGCATATTTTGACGAAATAATCAGGTCGTCAATGCCATCGTTATTGATGTCCCCTGCATCGCTGACAAAGGAGCCTGAGTCGCTATCTTCTGCAATGCCGTTAATTATGAAGCCATTATTACCATTCAAATCAGAGAGGTTGAGGGTGCCGCCAATGCCCAGATTCGTTCCCCCAAACACTACATAGCTTTGCCCAGGATCATAATTATAACTTTCAGGGTAGAACTTTCGTGACCCAATAATCAGGTCGTCAATGCCATCGTTGTTGATGTCCCCTGCATTGCTAACTGAGTAGCCTGAGTGGCCATTTTCTACAACGCCGTTAATCGCGAAGCCGTTAGTGCCATCTAGGGAAGATACGTTGAGGGTACCGCCACTGCCCAGATTCGTTCTCCCAAACATTACATAGCTTTGCCCAGCTTCATATTTGACGTTGGGGGAGGTAACTGCTCCAATAATCAGGTCGTCAATGCCATCGTTGTTGATGTCCCCAGCATTGCTGACTGACTTGCCTGAGAAGTCAATTCCTGTAATGCCGTTAATGAAAAAGCCATTAGTACCATCCAGAGAAGAGAGGTTGAGGCTGCCGTTACTGCCCAGATTCGTCCCCCCAAACACCACATAGGTTTGCCCAAGATAAGATTTGCCATCCGAATTGGCACTTGGTCCCCAAATAATCAGGTCGTCGATGCCATCGTTGTTGATATCCCCCGCATTGCTGACTGAGCCGTTTAAGAATACACCTTCTTCTACGCCGTTAATCAAAAAGCCATTAGTGCCATTCAAATCAGAGAGGTTGAAGGTGCCGCCACTAGCCAGATTTGTCCCCCCAAACACTACATAGCTTTGCCAAACAGAATCTTTGTCGTAGGGGGAGACACTAGGTGCCCCAATAATCAGGTCGTCAATGCCATCGTTGTTGATGTCCCCTGCATTGCTGACTAAATAGCCTGAAGAGTCACGTGCCGCAATGCCGTTAATTATAAAGCCATTCGTGCCATTCAAGTCAGAGAGGTTGAAGAAAGGGTCAGCACCCGCACTACCGACAAGGGTATCATTGCCTGCACCACCGACAAGGGTATCATTGCCCGCACCACCTCTGAGTATGTCATTGCCATTTTTACCGTCGATGATGTCGTCACCCCCCTGACCATTAACCACATCAGCAGAGTTGTCAAAACCTGTGATGTTATTGTTAAGGTCATTGAGGAAAGTCACCGTGTTCTTGTTGAATAGCGAAGTTTGAGTGGAGTTAGCATCGAAGACATCAAAGCTGTCGGCGATGTTGGTTTGCCCATCAAATAGGATATTGCCAAGTGCAGGTTGTGAACCGCTTTCTGGGAGATTATCCAGGTTTTCTAGTTTAAAGTTTTGCAAAGTGACTTTGGTAAAAGCCACTTTTTCAAAAGTCACTTCTAAATTGTTACCATTTTGAGTTAATTGCAGATTTTGGGCAGTTAAACCCGAACCTTTAAATTGTAAGGTGTCAACATTGGCGATCGCCGCCGATGTTGGGGTTGTGTTTTTACCAATGCCACCAAAATCGGCGATAGTGTCATCGCCATCGCCAAGGCGAAACAAAAATTTATCTTCACCGCCATTGCCTTTTATGGTGTCGTCACCAGTCAACCCATTGATGATGTTGTTGCTAGGTGTGCTAAATAAGTTATCTGCATCGGAAGTTCCAGTCAGGTTGGGAGAAGTATTGCTAGTCGCAATATTCGTCCCCCCAAACACCACATAGCTTTGCCCAGCATCACGGATGCCGTTGGGGTCGGCATAAGGTGCCCCAATAATCAGGTCGTCAATGCCATCGTTGTTGATGTCCCCCGCATTGCTGACTGATTTGCCTGAGTAGTTATCTTCTGCTATGCCGTTAATTATAAAGCCATTATTGCCATTCAAGAAGGCGAGGTTGAAGATGCCGCCACTGCCCAGATTGGTTCCCCCAAACACCACATAGCTTTGCCCAGCTCTACGGATGCCATTGGGTTTGGCACCCGGTGCGCCAATAATCAGGTCGTCAATGCCATCGTTGTTGATATCCTCTGCATTCCTGATTGAGATGCCCTCCGAGTCGTCACCTACTGCAATGCCGTTAATCAAAAAGCCATTAGTGCCATCTAGAGAAGAGAGGTTGAGGGTGCCGCCACTGCCCAGATTCCTTCCCCCAAAAACCACATAGCTTTGCCAAGGATAATTTCTGTCGTCGGCGTAGGGATTAAATGCCCCAATGATTAGGTCGTCAATGCCATCGTTGTTAATGTCCCCCGCATTGCTGACAAAGGCGCCTAAGAAGTCATCTACTGCAATGGCGTTAATCAAAAAGCCATTAGTGCCATTCAAATCAGAGAGGTTGAGGGTGCCGCCACTGCCTAGATTGGTTCCCCCAAACACCACATAGCTTTGCCCAGTATTACGGATGCCGTTGCGTTTGACACCCGGTGCGCCAATAATTAGGTCGTCAATGCCATCGTTGTTGATGTCCCCCGCATTGCTGACTGAGATGCCTGAAGAGTCATTTTCTGCAATGCCGTTAATCAAAAAGCCATTAGTGCCATCCAGAGAAGAGAGGTTGAGGGTACCGCCACTGCCCAGATTCGTCTTCCCAAACATTACATAGCTTTGCCCAGCATTATCTTTGCCATTGCCCTTGGCATTCGGTGCGCCAATAATCAGGTCGTCAATGCCATCATTGTTGATGTCCCCCGCATTACTGACTGAATAGCCTGAGTAGGGATTTACTGCAATGCCGTTAATTATAAAGCCATTAGTGCCATTCAAAGAAGAGAGGTCGAGGCTGCCGCCACTGCCCAGATTCGTTCCCCCAAACACTACATAGCTTTGCCCAGCATTATCTTTGTCGTAAGGTCCGGTATTATATGCCCCAATAATCAGGTCGTCAATGCCATCGTTGTTGATGTCCCCCGCATTGCTGACTGAATAGCCTGATTGGTCAGATTGTGCAATGCCGTTAATCAAAAAGCCATTATTAGTGCCATTCAAAGAAGAGAGGTTGAGGCTGCCGCCACTGCCTAGATTCGTCTTCCCAAACACTACATAGTTTTGCCCAGCATCATAGCCGTTGAAGACGATACTAGTTGCCCCCCCAATAATCAGGTCGTCAATGCCATCGTTATTGATGTCCCCCGCATTGCTGACTGAGAAGCCTAATTGGTCAGATTGTGCAATGCCGTTAATTATAAAGCCATTAGTGCCATTTAAAGAAGAGAGGTTAAGCAGGTTGAATGATGAATTAGCCATGATTTTCTCCTGTGTTTATTTCTTGTCAGTCAGCAAGTGAACTTTAAGGTTCTACGCTTGAAGTTCCGTGTTCTAAGTAGGGGCGTATAGATACCATTGGTGTCAACTTAAGCAAAAAGTTAGTATAAGATGTATTACTAAGAACATTTACATAGATATTACATCATAGGTGCAAAACGGCCAGCCAGTATTGGAAACCCGGATTTGCGTCAACACAAGCAAATACCAGCACCGCCAATTGAGGAAATCGAAAAACAACTATATTCATTGTTATCTCCTGCGAGCTTCAAGCCACTAAAATTATGTTCAGGGAAAGATGAACAAAAAAATTGCGTCGGCGCAGCCTGCCGCAGGCATCGCGAATATTGACATTATCAGTAATGATAGCGGTAGTGTTAAACCTTGTGTATCAACAAATTTCAGGAAGATGTTGTCAGCTATATTGTAGAACATCAAAAGCTCTTTAGACTTGTCCGTAAATTTATAACCCAGTCTGTACAAGGGTTTTAAAGGGTGCTTATATGTCTTCGCTCAACGTAGCAATAAGGGTTTGGGATAGTTGATGATAGTTTAGAAACAAAAAATAGGATTTTTAAATTTGAAGCGCCAACACGATTTATTATGCTATACAATCCGCCAAAGCTATATATGGTAAATATTAGGATTTATAAAAATAAAATTATATCTCCTATCTTCACGGGAATTTAATTTTCGGACAGGTCTTTTGGAATAGTCAAAACTAAGCGTAAGCGTCATCAAGAGATTGACGCTTACACCCAACAAATTTGGGCTTTATCTTCTTAAGTTGACACTAATGTGCAGTGCCGTGCCCTACATC
Source organism: Nostoc sp. DedQUE05 (assembly GCF_034530955.1). Lineage (NCBI taxonomy): Bacteria > Bacillati > Cyanobacteriota > Cyanophyceae > Nostocales > Nostocaceae > Nostoc > Nostoc sp. DedQUE05. Next base: position 4,808 of record NZ_JAVRCB010000020.1, read on the forward strand.
CCTCGGTATAATGCTGTACCGCATCGGAATGGGAACGGCTATATCTAATTTTAATTACAGTTTGAGCATTCATAATCACAGAAGAAGCTGTGTTAACTACAGCTTGAGCATTCATAATCACAGAAGAAGCTGTGTTAATTACAGCTTGAGCATTCATAATCACAGAAGAAGCTGTGTTAACTACGGCTTGAGCATTCATAATCACAGAAGAAGTCGTATTAACTACGGCTTGAGCATTCATAATCGCAGAAGAAGCTGTGTTAACTACAGCTTAAGCATTACTTATGATATAAGGAATATTTATAATCAATATTGAAGTTGTATTAACTAAGGCTTCAAGACTTCTCGTTTTGTGCATTTTTAATTCAGAATTGGGTTTTGGGAAAAGGGTAAGGGTTATAAGGTTTTTTCTTTCCCTTTCCTCTTCCCCAAAACCCGATAAGTATTGGGTTTCAAGTTTACTTATTCTGACTTTTGAATTCTGAATTATGCTATATCTCGTTTCCATGCAGAGTATGGAAACGAAATCAGAAGATTATCTCACTTTGGCAGAGCTACTTCTAGCTAATAAATAACTATCTGAGGTTGCTCAATTGTGCCATCAGGCATGATAGTATCTCGCAACTTCGCATAAATCAAATTTGTCTTCCAAAGGTTTGCCTTACTCAAGTTTGCTTTAGTTAAATTTGCCCATGTCAAGTCTGCACTAGTTAAGTTAGCCTCAGTCAAATTAGCTTCTAGTAATTTTGCTCCACATAGCTTGGCTCGTGTGAGATTTGCAAAACTTAAGTTAGCTTCAATCAGCGATGCTTCAATTAATTTGGCTTCACTTAAGTCTGCTTCTCTCAAATCTACATCACATAAAGAAGCACCCCAAAGATTACTACCTATGAATTTTACTCGCCATAAGAATGTTCCGCACAAATTTGCTCGTGTTAAATCAGCATTAGTCAAATTGGCTTCACATAAAGATGCTTCATACAAATTAGCTTCGCGTAAGCTAGCTTGGATCAAATTTGCACCACTTAAATTAGCACGAGTCAGAACACAGCCAGATAAATTTGCATCACGCAAATCAGCTCCAATTAAATTAATACCACTTAAATCAATTCCTTTCAGGTCGATTCCTCTCAAGTCACATCCACTGAAATCCCGACGCTGAAAATATTTATTTGTAATTTGACTTAAAATAAATTCCTGTTGTTGAGGATAATTGTTCATGGTATTCACCTCTGGGTGTAATCGATCTCAAAGGTTGAGTGTGTTAGTTACCGCAATACTTCTCGCTTTGTGCATTTTTAATTCGGAATCGGGCTTTGGCAAAAGGTTACTGGGTTTGAGTTAAAGGTTTTTTCTTTCCCCTTTCCCCTTTCTTTTTTCCCCTTAACCGAGAAGTATTGGTAGTTACCGTATATTGAGAGTACACCGCAAACGGAGATTAGCTCAGGAAATAATCAAAAATAAATTAACAGAAAATCGGCAATCACTTGAAAATGCGTTTTTTCAGTGGTTTTTAAAACAAAAAATGCTGACATAAGTCAGGAAATATTCATATAACAAGAGTCATTTGTCTTTGGTCATTTATCATTGGTACTAATAGACCTCTTGCAAAAATATATTTTTGCACTCTTAGGGAAAAGGGAAAAGGTTAAAGGGAAAGGATTTTGAGTTTTTTTACCCTTTTACCCCGACTTTTGCAATAAGTCTAATGACTTCGATTTCCTTACAGCTTTTTATGAAAAGCCAGGGGATGAGTTAAGATTTCAAATTTCCATCAGTGTTGAGTATTTTTTTTCACTTATTACCCAGCACTGATAGCGAAGGCATAACTCAATTGAGTTATGACGTATCTTTTTGTTGCTTTCACTAGTGCGCTTTTTGATTTACTTGTAACCAAATTTCTAAACTAGCAAGCAACCACAGCTTTACTCCATATCGGCTCCAAGTATCTCCTTGATAGTTTAACCAATTACGAATTGGCATCTGGTTTAAGTAAGGAGTGATAGCTGCATTTCGATTGAGCAATAAATCTCTGGCTTCTTGCTGCCAATATTTCCGAAATCCTAGCTGCACTGGTACCATCATCCCACTTTTGGGACGATGAATAATTGTGTCTGGTAAGATATCTGCGATCGCCAAAGACGCACCGTAGGTAATCGCTTGCTTTAAAACTGCTTTTTCTTCCACTCCCGAAAGCTTATACTCTGGAGGTATCTCCATGCTTAACTCTACTACTCGTTGGTCAAACAGAGGAGAACGACCTTGCAAAAGAGCAGCTTGAGTCAAGTTACTGACTTTCGTCAAAATTTGGTCAGCGCCTTTAAATTTGATATTCATTGCCATCAACCGATTCAGATAGCTAGCTTGGGAATATAAATCTTCTGCAAAAACCCAAGGCGCTGTTTGTACTGCTGTCCAAACTTCTGGTTTTAAAAGTTGTGGTAAGTCAACAGCACACTTTTGAAAGGAAATTAAATAAGCTTGCAATGCATCTTGATTGGTGACAGAGCCATATAAACTATTAATTAGCATCGGCTGATTTTTTGGGCCGCCAAAACAAGGGTCGCCACCTTCACCATTTAAAACTACTTCTACGCTTTCTCTCGCCAGTCGTCCCAGCAACAGGTTGGGAACAGTTAATGGGTCGCCAATGGGGTCATCTAAATAAGCCATTGTTTCCGGCAGGCGTGACCACATATCCTTAAAAGTAATTTCTAAAATGTGGTGCTGCGTCTGACAATGGGATGCAACGAGACTGGAAAATTCTAACTCATTGGGACATTCTGAACCAAAATGAATCGAGAAGGTGTGGACTGGTGCTTTGTGGAATTTTGCTACTAAAGCAGTGATACTGCTAGAGTCCAAACCACCAGAAAGAAAAACGCCAACGGGTTCATTAGCTGGTGGTAAATATTCTTGAACAACTTGCTCTAGAAGTTCTCGCAAGCGATCGCCATGCCATGCTAAGGGTCGATCGCTTGCTATAATCTGTTCTTGAAGCTGCCAATAAGCTGTAGCTTTGTAGTCAGGAAATTCTAAAACAGTTCCAGGTCGCAGTTCTCGCACCTGTTCCCAAAGGGTTCGTTCGCCAGGAACAAAAGCACAACAAAGATAATCTCGCAACGCCACCAAATCTAAATCGGATGAACGATGAGGTGCTAAAGTTCTCAGTTGAGGCGCAATCCAACGAACTGAACCAGTGGTAGTGTAATAGAGAGTACGCACACCGATGCGATCGCGAACCAATCTCAACACCTGTTTCTCTCTATCCCAAACCACCAACGCAAACATCCCCACAAGTTGGCTAAGACTTTCATTACCCCATCGTTCCCAAAGATTAGCCACCAGTTGCAGAGAACTTCCTTGAAAGCTATCCGGTTCAATTCCCAACTTTTGCAGCAATTGCACTCGGTTAGTTAACCAAACATCACCAACAACAACAAATCGTCCTCTAGAACTGATTGCTAATTTTTCTGTCGGCAATTCCGAAGTTGTGCGTGGTAAAATTACAGAAATTTTTTCATCTCGCCAAGCTATATCTTCATGATTTGCATCAACTGTTCCCCACGCTACGCGCCAGGTTGGGTTAGTTTTGATGAATTCGATTTTAGGAGATTTACGATTTTTAAACGCATCAAATAGCATGGGAAATTTTCAACGCATAATCAGTAAGAAGTCCACCTCCAACGCACTCGTTGCAAGCGAGGAGGGGGCTATAATGTAACTTATATTTTCTAGTGAATTTTAAAAATCCAAGCAAGATAAGTAAGTCGCTGTGAATATTTATCATCAGGTTCACGCAGGAGGCAGGAGGCAGAAGGCAGGAGGAAAGAGGGTTTTACTCCACTTTACTTTTATTAACATAGTTTGATTTTTCCCGCCTGTTCTACTTACAAGTTTTATAACCATGAAATTTTCCATTCTCCCTCAAATGACGCACCCTACAAAATTTAAAATTTTGCTTGACAAACTCAGGCTACATCATTAAACGGAAGTTTAGGTATTTGATTGTAAACTTCTGCATTTTCTTCAAGAGCTTGACGTATATCGTATTGCGTTTGTAAATTCAACCAAAACTGAGCGCTGCTACCAAAATAGCGAGATAAACGCAACGCTGTATCTGCTGTAATACTGCGTTTTCCAGATAAAATTTCACTAATTCGTGTCTGAGCTACACCTATATCTTTGCTTAATCGATAAGGGGTAATATTTAGTGGCTCTAAAAATTCTAGTTGTAGGATTTCCCCAGGGTGAATATTTGGCAGACGGGTGTTATTCATAATTATTGACCTGCATTAGTGGTAATCTACTATTTCAACTTCCGAGGCATTATTCTCATCCGTCCAAACAAAGCAAATTCGCCATTGATCGTTAATACGAATGCTGTACTGCCCTTTCCTGTCGCCAACTAACTTTTCTAAACGATTACCAGGTGGAGAGCGCAAATCGCTAATTGACGTTGCAGCCTCAAGGATGAGCAGTTTTCGGAAAGCAGTTTTTTGGATATTGGGCGGATACTGAGAAGATGTAAAGCCGTCAAAGATAAGCTTTGTCTCTTCAGATTTAAAACTAACAATCACAATACTATCGCTTTGCGTTACTATCGTAAAGCGTTAGTATACACTTCAAGGCAACTCGCATTAACTTAATTTGTGTGATGCCAAGTGTGATTCCTGCGAAAAGCTATCTAGCTTTAGAAAAATTACTTCAAAATGCCTTCTGCCTCTTGCCTCCTGAATTCTTAGAGGATGTTTGAAAAGTCTGTAGTAGTGTATCGAATATTTGTTTACCCCACCCTAACCCTCCCCGTATGTATTGGGGAGGGAACTAGATTTTCCTGTTTCCCCCCAATACATCGGGGGGATTAAGGGGGGTAATGTGACTTGTGTGTACACCGTAGCCAATGCATCGGGGGGATTAAGGGGGGTGAAAATGCGATTAAACACAGCCAAACACTTTTAAAACAACCTCTTATAAAGATCCAGCAATCATCCCAGCAAGTAAAATAAAACCAATCCACACATTTTGCCGGAACATTTCACCATAAGCAGAATTAGGTAAGTATCGCTCTCTTAATCGCAGAGACTGCCAAACCCATCCGATAGTAGCAACTGCAAGGCTAATCCAGAAAGCTAAGTGCAGATGTATAACTACGCCTAACCAAGACAACAACAAGATTGTGCCAGCAAAGAAAATTCCAATAGCGAGAGGGGCATAATTACCAAAAAAAAGGGCGCTAGAATTAACACCAATGCGGCGATCGTCTTCCTTGTCGCTCATGGCGTAAACTGTATCAAATCCCAATGTCCACAATACAGTTGCGCCCCAAAGCAACCAAGTTGGTTGAGAAATGCTTTGCGTTACCGCACTCCAACTAATCAAAACCCCAAAACCCCAAGCGATGGAAAGCACCAGTTGCGGTACGGGAAACACCCGCTTTGCACCTGGATAAAGCAAAATTACAGGCACTGCTGCCACGCATAACCAGAAACTCAAGGGGTTAAGATAAAAGGCCAAGACTGCTGCACATGCTAGCGAGACGATCGCAACTATAATTCCAACTTTCACAGATAAGGCGCGAGAAGCAAGGGGGCGATCGCGTGTTCTCTCCACTTCTGGATCGATATTCCGATCCCACAAATCGTTGACAACACACCCAGTTGCACTCGTGGCCAGAGTACCCAATATAATCACACCAACCAGAGGTAAAGGCGGTTTTCCTGAAGCTGCCAAAAACACAGCCCAAAGGGCAGGAATCATTAAAATTAACCGCCCTTCTGGTTTATGCCAGCGTAAAAGCCGGATAATTACAAGCCAAATTGGTGACTGGGGGCGTTCTGGTGTCGTTAGCATAGGATTGATTGATGGGGCATTGGGCATTGGGCATTGGGCATTGGGCATTGGGCATTGGGCATTGGGCATTGGGGATTAGTTATTTCTCCCCTTGCTTTTTTACTCCTATTCCCTATGCCCTATTCCCTATGCCCCATTCCCTATGCCCTATTTTTTAATTCACACTTCTTTACATCTATAGAATAACGTTATTTGTTATTTGTAAAAACATAACCCAAAGTGGCAACTTTAAATATCTTTAAATAGTCACTGCGGTTATAAATAGTAGGGTGAATATACATAGCTCAGTTACCCTCGATCGATCTGAGTTGGGAATGCTGAGTATTTTTTAATTTACTCAATATTCAGCACTGGCTCAACGCCCTGCTACCGCTAACAGCACTCAGTCTGAGCAAGTGTGTTGTCATAAATATCAGTGCTAGCTACCCCGACGTATCACCGTTTGACATCATTTCTTAATAAAGAGAGAAAACTAGATGCTGAATTTAGTTTCTAGCTGGGAGAGTATTCCAACTCAACCATCTAAGCAACATCGGATTATTGCTGCCATTGACCTGGGAACAAATTCTCTACACATGGTAGTAGTCAAGATTGACCCTACACTACCAGCTTTCAGCATTATTGCTAGAGAAAAGGAAACCGTAAGGCTTGGCGATCGCAATCTTACCACTGGAGAACTCAAGCCAGAGATAATTGAAAAGGCGATCGCTGCTTTAGGACGCTTTCAAGAAGTTGCCAAAACTATCAACGCTGAAACAATCATCGCTGTGGCAACTAGTGCTGTGCGAGAAGCGCCCAATGGTAAAGATTTTTTGCACACAATAGAAACAGAGTTGGGTTTAAGCGTTAACTTGATTTCTGGTCAAGAAGAAGCGCGGCGAATTTATCTTGGTGTGCTGTCGGGGATGGAATTTAACAACCAGCCCCACATGATTATTGATATTGGCGGTGGTTCCACAGAATTGATTTTAGGCGATAGTCACCAAGCCCGGACTCTCACCAGTACCAAAGTTGGTGCAGTGCGACTCACTAGCGAGTTAATCACTACTGACCCCATCAGCACCACTGAGTTCCAGTATCTGCAAGCTTATGCACGCGGGATGTTGGAACGTTCTGTAGAAGAAATCTTAGCAAACCTAGAGTTAGGGGAATCTCCGCGTTTGGTGGGTACGGCGGGCACAATTGAAACCCTGGCGATGATTCATGCACGGGAAAAGTCAGGTGTTATTCCTTCCACTCTCAATGGCTACCAATTTAGTCTTCAAGACTTGCAAGAGTTGGTAAATCGCTTGCGGAAACTGAGTAATTCCGAAAGGGCTGAGATTCCTGGTATGCCAGAGAAGCGCCCTGAAGTTATCCTCGCTGGCGCAGTCATATTACAAGAAGCAATGACCCTTTTGGGCAGTGAATCGGTAACAGTTTGTGAGCGTTCTCTGAGAGAAGGCGTAATTGTAGACTGGATGTTAACCCACGGTTTAATTGAAGATAAGCTGCGCTATCAAAGTTCAATTCGGGAACGGAATATCCTCAAACTCGCAGATAAATACCATATCAATTTAGAATACAGCGATCGCGTGGCAAAATTTGCCGAGAGTTTATTTGACCAAACTCAAGGTACTCTACATCATTGGGGAACTGATGAACGACAAATGCTGTGGGCAGCGGCAATATTACACAATTGCGGTCATTATATCAGCCATTCGTCTCACCACAAGCACTCTTACTATTTAATTCGCAATGGTGAATTACTCGGTTATACAGAAACCGAGATTGAAATTATTGCCAATTTAGCGCGTTATCATCGCAAATCGCCGCCCAAGAAAAAACATGAAAACTACCAAAATTTGCTGACCAAACAACAACGACAAATTGTTAGTCAATTAAGTGCGATTTTAAGATTGGCAGTGGCATTAGATAGACGACAAATTGGTGCAGTTGCTCAAGTGCAATGTGAGTATTATCCACAACTTAAGCAGGTCAATCTGCTAATTTTTCCATCTCAATCAGATGATGATTGTGCTTTAGAACTTTGGAGCTTAGATTATAAAAAAGGAGTGTTTGAAGAAGAATTTGGAGTGAGATTAGTAGCAAGTTTAGAAAAGTCTAATATTACTAACTTCTCTTAGAAATTAGGGTGCGTTACACTGTGTTAACGCACCTACACATAGCTGATATTTATGGTTGCGATCGCTAATCAGCTTGAGAAGTTAGTTCCAATATAAAAGCTTCAGGTAAAAATCAGAAAATTTATCTAATAACTATTAGCATTATATTATACAACAAAAATCATAATTAAATTTGCCAAGTGTATGAAAATAAAATATATATCTAACTTTGACATCCAACTTAAGGATGAATTTATAACTATCCTAAGAACCATTTAAAAACAAAAAATAGTAGTTAGAATAGAGCTAACAATCTATTAAATTTAGGTTATGTTGCTAGTGGATATCTAAGCCGGGAAACTTAGATATCCTTATATAAAATTTCAATAGTTTAATAAGTAATCAAGCAGACATAATATTGACTGGAGTTTAGACTAATTTTACCCATCAAACCGCTAAACCCTTATCCAGACAAGCTTTGATAATTTCTAGGCTTGATATAATTCCGAAGTCTAAAATGCTTACCACATACAGGTTGTAGCCTTAAAAAAAGAATTTAGTCTAAACTCCAGTATTGAGGGCTGCAAAAGAAACTTGCGCAGATTACCGCTAGTAGTCTGCCAACCTAAAAATGCGCTTGTGAGGTCTGAAGAAAGGGGAAAGGGACTCATAGTAAGGGATTTAAAACATGATATCATGTCCGCCTAATTAGTTATAATTCCCGCATCTGTGCAAAAACCAGGAAACCCTCTTTCCCCCTGCCCCCAGCAAGAACTGCTCCCCTGCCGTCTTAATGATAAGTCTTTAACCGGACATGATATGAGTCCCTTTCCCCCTTTTCCCGACAGCCAAGAAGTCTACTAACCGACACAACCTGTTTACGAAAAATAACACGCGCTGCGATCGCCTAATACACTTTTTGGGGGTTAATAACCTGATTTGGTATAAGTATTAACTGCATCCATATCGAAAGCTAAACGACCTGAAAGCCATTAGGAGCTATTAATTACGTGATTGCACGGCATTATATTTCATTAATAGTGCTTTTTAGCATAATTGGATAGATAATAGAACTAAGTATGAGCAAAAATAGAGAACTCACATTTAAGGAGCTTTAATGACTAAACGTATTACCAGTGCTGTAAATTCGCTAGTAGCAAACTTCTCGCGACGAAATGCACTTTTGTGGCTTGGAGGTAGTGGAATAACTACCGCTTTGATGGTGGGAACACAAACGGAAGTAAGCGCTAAAGACAACAAAGAGTTGAAATTGGTGAACCCACCAACATTATATAATCCAACCCAAAATGGCTATAGCCATATAGCTGTGACACCATCAAGGGCGAGAACCGTCTATATTTCTGGTCAATTTGGTTCTGATTTACAAGGGAATCTTGTCTCCAATGAATTTGAAAAGCAGTTAATACAGGCTTTTAAAAACCTCCGTTATGCCTTAGCAGCCGTTGGGGCACAACCACAAGATGTCGCAAAAATTACTGTTCTTATAGTGGATCACAACCAAAATAAATTGATCCCGTTAGGACGTGAAATTATAAATTTATGGGGGAATAAACCACCGGCAAACACTCTTATTCCCGTTCCTAGACTTGCACTTGACGGTATGTTATTTGAAATTGATGCTTATGCGGTAATTCCAGATAACCGTAGTTGAGGACTAGTTATAACATAACCCTATCTAATAACAGTCGGCAAAGTAATAAACTTCCCCTACTGTCAATCAATAATAGTCTCTTCTATTTGAGTATGGAATTGCCTTTAGTCAGACTACGAAACCTAACTAAAAATCCCAGCAGGTACTAGTAGTTTGCTGTTGTTAACTTGGTTCTTTAAAGTTTAAAGGGAAAAGGTGAAAGGTTTTTAATACCATTTTGAAAAATGATTGCGACAGATGGATTCACACCAAGCCAGACGCACCAAGGCAATTCCCAATCCAAAATCTAAAATCCAAAATCTAAAATGGTATAACCTCTTCCCTTTTAATCTTTCCCCAGCCCTTACAAGCATATTTTTGAGTTAAAAAATTCCTACTTTACGCTTTGCAGGTTCCTAATTTACTATTGATAACCTTGATACCTTGTGTGAGATATTCTATCTCTGCATTGGATGCTTTAAAGATAAATTAGCGTGTAATGTACCATACAATTTAAAGTTTATCTTCATAAATAGTCTCGAAAGTAAAGCCATAGTAATCTTTATTAATTAACATTAAATTGCCGTTATTAATTTGGGAATAATCAAGTTATAAATGACTCGGATTTAACGGTATGTTTAGCACTCATGTTAATATTTATGGATACCAAATCATTGAAGAAATCTACAATGGTTCGAGAACTGTAGTTTACCGAGGGTATCGAGAAAGTGACTCATTACCTGTAGCGATCAAACTGCTGAAAAATCCATATCCATCCTTCAACGAACTGGTGCAGTTTCGCAATCAGTACACCATTGCCAAAAATCTAAACTCATCTTTAATCGTTCAAACCTACAGCCTAGAGGCGTATCAAAATGCCTATGCGTTGGTGATGGAAGATTTTGGCGGCATTTCTCTAAAAGATTATTTTGCTCGCGATCAAACGCGAGATATCAGGTTTTTACAAGAATTTTTACAAATAGCGATCGCACTTTGTAATACCTTAGAGATACTCTATAGTCAGCGGATCATTCATAAAGATATCAAACCGAGCAATATTTTAATTAATCCAGAAACCAAACAAGTTAAATTAATCGACTTTAGTATTGCCTCTCTATTACCAAGAGAAATGCATACGCTAATTAGCCCCAATGTGTTAGAAGGAACATTAGCTTATATTTCTCCAGAACAAACAGGGAGAATGAATCGGGGAATTGACTACCGGACTGATTTTTATTCGCTTGGTGTAACTTTCTACGAATTACTCACAGGTGAGTTACCTTTTCAATCAAACGATCCAATGGAATTGGTGCATTCCCATATTGCTAAGGTAGCCTCATCAATAGATGTAATTAACTTACAAATTCCGGCGGTAATTTCGGATATCGTTAGCAAATTAATGTCAAAAAATGCTGAAGACCGCTATCAGAGTGTATTAGGATTGAAGTATGATTTAGAAAATTGTTTAGTTCAACTGAAAACAACTGGCAAAATTGAAAGTTTCCCAATTGCCCAAAGGGATGTGTGCGACAGATTTATTATCCCTGATAAACTCTATGGACGAGAAGCAGAAGTAGAAACTCTGCTAGAAGCATTTGAAAATGCCAGCCTGGGAGCAACAGAAATAATCCTGGTAGCTGGGTTTTCGGGAATTGGTAAAACTGCCGTTGTTAACGAAGTGCATAAACCTATTGTTCGTCAACACGGTTATTTTATCAAAGGCAAATTTGACCAATTTAATCGAAATATTCCTTTTTCTGCATTTGTCCAAGCTTTCCGTAACTTCATGGAGCAATTACAAGCAGAAAGTGAGATACAAATAAACAAATGGCAAAATCAAATTATTCAAGCATTAGGTGAAGACGGACAGGTAATTATTGAAGTCATTCCTGAATTAGAAAAAATTATTGGCAAACAACCACCTGCACCAGAATTATCAGGTAACGCAGCACAAAACCGATTTAATTTATTATTTCAGAAATTTCTCCAAGTATTTACAACTAAAGAACATCCGTTAGTTATATTTTTAGATGACTTGCAGTGGGTAGATTCAGCTTCATTAAAATTGATGCAATTATTAATGAATGAAGCTAATCAGGGATATTTATTGTTAATTGGTGCATATCGAGACAATGAAGTATTTCCAGCACATCCGTTGATGGTAATGTTGGATGAAATTCGCAAAACAGGTGTAAAGGTGAATAGTCTTGCCCTGAAACCGCTCAACCAATTACAATTGAACCAACTTGTAGCCGATACCTTAAATTGTGCAGAAAATGTGGCATTATCTCTTTCACAATTGATTTATCGTAAAGCTGAAGGGAATCCATTTTTTGCCACTCAAATCCTGAAATCATTACATCAAGATCGACTAATTCAATTCAATTTTGCCGAAGGGTGTTGGCAGTGTGACATTTCTCAAATAAATCAGCAAACTCTAGCAGACAATGTTGTTGATTTTATGGTTTTTCAATTACGAAGATTACCAGAATCAACTCAACAACAATTGAAGCTAGCCGCTTGTATTGGTAATCAGTTCGATTTAAAAACATTAGTGATTGTTTCTAAACAATCTGAGGTAGAAACCGCAGATTGTTTATGGAACGCTTTGCAAGAAGGGTTGATTTTGCCGCAAAGTGAGATTTATAAGTTTTTTGTTGGTTCCGAAAATCAAGCAGCTACTCAAGAACAGTCTGAGATGGTTGTATATAAATTTTTACACGATCGCGTCCAGCAAGCAGCCTATTCACTAATTCCAGAAGCACAAAAACAGTCAACACACCTGCAAATTGGGCGATTGTTGTTGCAGAATACACCTAAAGAGCAGCAATCAGGAATTTTTGCGATCGTTAATCAATTTAATTACGGACTGGAATTATTAAAAGAAGCTGACGAACGAGAACATTTATCCCGGTTAAATTTGATAGCGGGTTGTAAAGCCAAAAACTCGACAGCTTATGCAACAGCAGTTGAGTATTTAAAAGTGGCAATGCTTCTATTACCGATAAATGCTTGGCAAAGCAGCTACGATTTGGCCCTTGCTGTTTACGAATCTGCGGCTGAGGCAGAATATCTGAATACAAACTTTGAGTCATCAAAATCATTAGTAGAGATTATCCTCAAAAACGCTAAATCTCCATTGGAAAAAGTTCGTACCTATGAGATTCAAATCCAATCTTATACGGCACAAAATAAATTTATTGAAGCAATAGCCACAGGTAGAGAAGCATTGCAATTACTAGATTTGACGTTACCTGAAGACAGTAACACTCAAATGATTTTTGATGAATATAACCAGTTACAACAAATGTTGGTTGATCAATCGATAGCAGCATTAGCAGATATGCCAGAAATGATTGATCCCCAAAAAATAGTTGCGCTCTGCATATTATCGGGTTTGTTTGCTCCAGTCTATATAGCCAAACCGATGTTATTGCCGCTCAAAATTTTTACAATGATCGAGATTTGTATCAAGTACGGCAACTCACCACAGGCAGCTGTTGCTTATAGTCTCTATGGATTATTTTTGTGCAGTATTGGTGCAATTGAAGATGGATATCAGTTTGGTAAACTAGCAGTACAACTTTTAGAAAAATTTCAAACTAAAGAACTTAAAAGTAGAGTTTATTTAACCTTTAGTCTGTTTATTAAACATTGGAAAGATTCAATTAAATCCACATTAAATCTATTTTTGGAGGGATTGCAGAGTGGATTAGAAACCGGAAATTTAGAATATGTAGGCTATTGTGCCAATTGCTATTGTCAATTTCTCTTTTGGAGCGGAGAAAACCTAGAAAATGCTGTGCTGGAGGCAGATAAATATTGCGATCTCATGCAGCAAATAAAACAAGAAGTATCTCTGGTTTGGGGAAATATCTGGCGGCAGACGGTGCTAAATTTACAAGGAGAAGCGGCTAATCCCTGTTGTTTAATTGGTAAGCATTTTCACGAGGTTGAAATGTTACCAACTTTAATTGAAACAAACAATATCAATGGTATTTGTTATGTCTATCTAGCAAAAACGCTCCTGGCTTATCTTTTTGGTGAGTATGAATCTGCTTGGGAATATTCCCAAAAATTTGAGCAGTATGAGCAGGGAGCAGCAGGCTTATTAATTGTTCCTTTGCGGAATTTCTATCAATCTTTAAGTTTGTTAGCTCTTTGTTCTCAGGTAAATGAAGCACAGCAAGAGGTTTATCTCCAGAAAGTAGCCGAAAACCAGTCAAAAATGCAACAATGGGCGACTCATGCACCCGTAAATTATCAGCACAAGTACAATTTAATTTTAGCTGAACAAGCTCGTGTAACTAGGGATCGCCTACAAGCCGCAGATTATTATGAAATAGCGATCCAAGAAGCGATCGCCAATGGCTATGTTCAAGAAGCCGCGATCGCTAACGAACTTGCTGCCAAATTTTACCTAGAATGGGGTAAAGAAAAAGCCGCAGAAGGATATCTGCAACAAGCATATTACAGTTATGCTCGTTGGGGAGCAAAAGCCAAAACTGATGACTTGGAAAAACGCTATCCCAAATTACTCAAACCCATTTTCCAACAGCAAGAATTTAACTTAAATCCCTTAGAAACCATAGCCAGCATTGCTCGTACATCTACTTCTTACACTACCAGCAGCACTAATATTTCTGATGCTCTAGATTTAACCTGCATTCTCAAAGCAGCTCAAACTATCTCCAGTTGTATCGAATTAGACGCACTTATCAGCAGTCTCACTCGCATTATCTTAGAAAATTCTGGTGCGAAAACATCTGTATTAATTCTTCCTCAAGAGGATACTTGGCAAGTGCGGGCAATTACTTTTATCGATCAACAGTTAAATTCCCAGACTGATGTCAAAACTATTCTTGATTCACAACCAATAGATGCTTGTCAATATATTCCGAGAAAACTGATCAATTACGTTAAAAATACTCAAGAAACTGTCATCATAGACAATTGTGAAACGAGTATTCCTGGTGTAATTGGAGAATATCTGCTCCTACATCAACCTCAAAGCGTATTATGCACGCCCATTATTAACCAAGGTCATTTGGTGGGGATTCTCTACCTAGAAAATCAATTGAATCAAGGAGTATTTACTAGTAACCGCTTACAGGTGATTAACCTACTTTCCTCCCAAGCAGCAATTGCTTTAGAAAACGCTCGGCTTTATCAGCAAGCTGGGCAAGCTTTACAAGATTTGCAACAAGCTCAATTACAAATCGTCCAAAGTGAAAAGATGTCTGCATTGGGTAACTTAGTTGCTGGCGTCGCTCATGAAATGAATAATCCTCTTGGTTTTATTGCTGCCAGTCTCCAACAAGCTAAACCAACATTTATTGATGTTATCGAACACTTGAAATTATATGAACAAAAGTTTCCTACTCCCGGAGATGAAATTTTAATTCATGCTGAAGAAATCGATTTGGAATATACCTTAGAAGATTTGCTCAAGATGATTGATTCGATGACAATGGCGTGTGACAGGCTCAAGAACATTAGCACCAGTCTGCGTACTTTCTCTCGTGCTGATAGAGATTACAAAGTACCGTTTAACATTCATGAAGGCATTGATAGTACGATTTTAATTCTCAAACATCGTCTGAAAGCCAACGAAGAACGTCCAGCTATTGAAGTAATCAATGAGTACGGAAATTTACCACAAATTGAATGCTTCCCTGGTCAATTAAATCAAGTATTTATGAATATCTTAGCAAATGCTATTGATGCCTTGGATGAATCAAATACAGGTCGGAGTTTTGGAGAAATTCAAGCCAATCCCAATCGAATTAAAATTACTACCTCTCTAATAAATAAACAAATTGAAGTGAGCATTGCTGATAATGGTCAAGGCATGAGTGAATTAGTCAAGCAAAAAGTATTTGACCACTTATTTACTACGAAAGGTGTTGGTAAAGGAACGGGATTAGGGTTAGCGATCGCTCAGTCTATTGTTGTAGAAAAACATGGCGGTTCCCTGGTTGTGAATTCTACCGTGGGTGTTGGAACAGAATTTGTAATTACCTTACCGATTCTGGCTCAGGCTCAAAATTAATACCAATTTAAAGAATGCGACAAATAGACCATTTGTAGAGACGCGATTCATCGCGTCTTTAGCCAATCATTAATTAAATTGAAGGTTGAGCCAATACAGTTCATATCAGTCAAAATACTGATATGGAGACGCGATTCATCGCGTCTTTAAAAACCAATTATCTATAATAATAGCTGTTAACTGAACCTCTCGATACTTGAACTATATTTTGAAATGCCAAATACTTTTTAACCTCTCCGTTTTTTGCAAAATTGGGATGTTCATTAGAAATCTGGATTAATACATTTAAGATGCTCACAGCCGAAACCTTGAGTCATCATTGCAGATAGCTGTGGAAAAACTTGTTCATCAAAGTTGAGTTCGCGCATGATTTGGTCATAAGCTTGTCCCTGCGCTATCCGCTTTGCCATTTCCTGAAACTCTAGCCAAGTTAAATTACTCTCAACAAATGCTTTAGCAAGGATAATTACCAGTTCTTCATAATCATTGTCTTCCAATTTTGTCATCATTCGGTGTTCAATATGAAGCGAATCATCGAAACAGTAATACCAGGATTTCGGTTGCTGCTTAAGTATTCTTCGGAAAAAATCCTGCTGTTTCGAGCGACTAACAGCACTATCTGCCTCACTACATACCATTAAGATTGGGGCAGAAACACAGCTTTGAGCCTTGTCTAAAACCTGATATCCCAATTCCAGAAATATCCGTAAGGCCTTCAGACGAAAACCTTTATAACCAAAATTCCCAGGTGCATCTTTGTTAAACCATTCAAAGTAAATTGGCAGAATTTTGATGAGTTGATCGAATAGTAAATAGCGGCTACTTAAAAAAGGCGTAAACAATAAAGTGCGGTCAATCTCTTGAGGATGCTCTAAAGCTAACCAAGCAGCTAAAGTTCCACCTGTTGATAATCCACCAATTACAACTTGTTGCCCTAGCGTTTTGGCAATCTGCAACCATTTGATGACAAATTGTTGATAAATATCAATATCTGTTGGCAGGGGTGGAGGATTTTGAGACTTCCAGTCACCTGAGCGGCCATGACCGGGTTGTAAAGGAATCAGAACGTTATATCCCTTGTTAAAGAAAGCTTTACCAAGCGGCTCGAACTGGTAAGGGCCTGCTGTAAAACCATGCAAAAACAAAAAAACTTTTGACGTGAAGTCAGAATGAATCAAAAATTTAGAACGGCAGGCTTCATTTTTAAGACCTAGTGTGGACTCTAATTGGTGAACTTGCTCTAGAATTTCTACTGTATTTTGAATACCAACTTTCATTTATGTAATTATTATATTCGTATATATATAGTAATCCTACTTGAATCGCGATCGCATCCTGAAAAGGAAATCTTTGTCTGGCAAGCTTTTAAGCAGCTTAGTTATTTAAAAATCCAATATAATTATAGATATATGTTACTTTAGTAATTAAGTAGTTACTTCGAGTCTAGCAGAGGACATATTGTTGAGTTGCTCTGTCAGAAGTGAAAAACCTTTTTAAAGTCGGATGAGTATTCACTCCAAACTAATTTTCCACAACCCGTCTAGCGGATTGGACAGTTGGAATTGACTATCATTGCTACCGAGCCAATTATTGTCATACACCAACCCCACACTGAATATTCTATTTAGAGGATATTGTCCTAGTTTTCCAAAACCTTCAATATTCTTTGAGTCAGCGATCGCTTGCTGGTTCAGCTGTATAGTTGTTTGGTTGCCGTCATCAAAGTAAATTGTGGCTCGTTTGTTGTGAAAGCGCACCTGAACTTTGTAGACCCCACCAGTTGCATAATAATAAGCTGTAGCAGGTAGCTTTTGGCCGTCAATATTTTGTCCTTTAAGCTCAACTGCCATAGCAGGACTGCATAACAACAACAGGATTGGCAAGACTGACCCTAAAACTTTCATTGGTAGTAACAAACACTTTCACTCAACTATTTTCTACTTTAAAACATAAGTAAGTTTCACAGCCAATAGCAGAAAATTGTTTTTCCATACTCTTGTAGAGAGACGCGATATCTCGCGTCTCTAACCTTACTCCCTACTCATGAAATAAATCCAAGTCTGTGACAGCACCAACACTGCTAGAGGAAACTAACTTAGCATATTTTGCTAAGATGCCTTTTGTATAACGGGGTGGACGGGGTTGCCATTTGGCGCGGCGACTGGCTAATTCTGCATCAGAAATGTTGATTTGTAACAAGCGAGAATTAGCATCAATAGTGATGCTATCACCTTCTTTGACCAGAGCGATCGCACCACCAACGGCGGCTTCGGGAGCAACGTGTCCGACTACCATCCCATAAGTACCACCTGAAAAGCGCCCATCAGTAATTAACGCCACTGCATCGCCTAAACCTGCACCAATAATTGCTGAGGTGGGTGCTAACATTTCCCGCATCCCAGGGCCACCAATAGGGCCTTCGTAGCGGACGATAATCACATCACCGGCTTTAATCTTACTTGCAAGGATGGCATCTAAGCATTCTTCCTCGGAATCAAAAACTCTTGCAGAACCGGTAATGCTGGGATTTTTCACCCCGGTAATTTTTGCTACTGCTCCCTCTGTAGCGAGATTTCCTTTCAGGATGGCTAAGTGACCTTGAGCATACATCGGGTTATTCCAAGAACGAATTACATCTTGATTGCTTGGTGGTTCATCGGGGACATCTGCTAAAATTTCGGCGATGGTTTTACCTGTGATGGTGATACAGTCACCGTGAAGTAATCCATGCACCAATAGTATTTTCATCACTTGAGGAATACCACCAGCTTGATGTAAGTCTGTGGCAACATATCTACCACTGGGTTTTAAATCGCATAAAACCGGGACACGATCGCGGATAATTTCAAAATCATCTAGATTAAGTTCTACACCAGCCGCACGAGCGATCGCTAGAAAATGTAACACGGCGTTAGTTGAACCACCCACAGCCATAATTACAGAAATAGCATTTTCTATAGATTTACGCGTGATAATGTGCCGGGGTAACAGTTGATTGCGAATTGCTTCTACTAATACCTTGGCTGATTCTTCCGTGCTATCGGCTTTTTCGTCATCTGACGCCGCCATTGTGGAAGAATAGGGTAAACTCATACCCATTGCTTCAAAGGCCGAGGACATAGTATTGGCTGTGAACATCCCACCGCAAGAACCAGCACCAGGACAAGCGCGGCGTTCTACTTCCATCAGTTCGGTGTCGTCAATTTTGCCAGCACTGTGTTCACCCACAGCCTCAAAGGAACTCACAACAGTCAAATCGCGGCCATTGTAGTGTCCGGGTTTAATTGTCCCACCGTAAACAAAGATAGCTGGGATATTCATCCGTGCCATTGCAATCATTGCCCCTGGCATATTTTTATCACAGCCACCGATAGCCAGCACACCATCCATACTTTGACCATTACAGACGGTTTCAATGGAGTCAGCAATCACTTCTCGTGACACAAGGGAATATTTCATTCCCTCAGTTCCCATCGAAATCCCATCACTAATAGTAATTGTGCCGAATATTTGCGGCATTGCCCCGGCTAGTTTAATTCCAGCTTCAGCTATGAGTGCTAGTTGATTAATCCCCATGTTACAGGGAGTAATGGTGCTGTAGGCATTAGCCA
The DNA here is from genome assembly GCF_034530955.1 of Nostoc sp. DedQUE05. NCBI lineage: Bacteria > Bacillati > Cyanobacteriota > Cyanophyceae > Nostocales > Nostocaceae > Nostoc > Nostoc sp. DedQUE05. The sequence continues at coordinate 24,080 of NZ_JAVRCB010000020.1, forward strand.
CACCCACAATCGCTTTCTTAAAGTCTTCATCTTGAAAACCTACTGCACGCAGCATAGCCCGATTTGGCGATCGCTGTACTCCTTGTGTAACAGCTTTACTTCTTAAATTCTCTGACGTTGTTTTTTCACTCATTGCTCTGGCCTCAATCAAATCTCTGTACGAGTATGATATGGAGCCTTTTTTGAAATGTCCAATATATATATATTTAAAATTGATACGTATAAAGTATCAAAAATATGAGACTATGAAATCTGCGCTACTTTATTGCTGTAGCTGAGAAATTACATTTCAGCAGAACTTACACAAACGTATAATTTTATTCAGCCATAAATCGAATGGCTCTCTGCGTTCATATTACTCACCCACAGAAATTATCAATCCTCAACTCGCGCCACACATCAGACGGTTGCCAGCCAGAGTTACCAACGGAGCGCAAAGGGCGATAGTGTTCCCAGATGTAGTCCGATTCGGATGCTTCAATGTACACAGGTAGATTTGGTTCAACCACCGATTCAGGAATATCTTGACTCTCAGGCATCTCAATGGATTCAGTCGATGGTGGAGTTACGTCTGTTATCTTGCGAATTGGGTTAGAAGTTTTTTTGATGAGTCGTTGCATATTCATAGTCATTATTTGGCTTTCCACAAGGTAGGATATCCCAGAATACAGTAAGTTATCAGACAATCCGAAATATTTTGTTGGAAAGTTTTTCCAGGTGCGGATTGCTTTTCGCTTTTAAAAGATGGGAGCGTAGTATGATTGCACTGATAGGCGTTACATAAATGCAGGATGAATTAGCTAAATATGGGTATTTCTCTATACTTAAAAGAGCTAAGTAACATTTGAATTGAATATTTAAGCATATCTACTAATTTGGAATAGCATAACTTTTTTCCATAGCGAAGCAGTAGTGACATTAGGAGTGTCTGTAGGTGTATAAGATAATGACGTAAACGTGTATTTTCACATTCTACTGTGGTCATATATGTTTTACTGACGATACGATCTTCTAGGTTAATAAGACTGAGGTAAACTTTCCATCCATCACATAAAAATAGCGCTGCCAACTGCAAAAAATGTCCCATAAAGGTTTAAATGTTTCAGCACGATGATTTCCTAAAATCCAAGCTAAAATTCCAAAATTTTTCCACTCATCAATAAGAATTTAGCAACAAAATTAAATAACCAATTTATCAAGAAAATCATGAATAACATGAAATCATCTAACCAAGTTAAACGCAGATTTTTCAATCAGATTGCTGTTCAAACGCTGTTATTTACAATAACACTATTATTTACAATAGTGTTATTAAATCATAGCACTATTGGAGTAAATGCTGTCCCTCAAAGCCTGCGTCCTGATATCAAGATTCGCAATATTATTAATACATTATCAGTATCTCCTTCTGTGCGGATTGTAAAAGATCCACGAAACAATACTCTCTATTACCTCAAACGAAATGGTGAGATTTATCAAGTCAATTTAGCCTCCTCTACTAAAACTCTTGTTTACAACTCTAGTAATCATAATTTAAGTGAAACTCAAGGTATGGCCATTGGCCCTAACGGCACAATTTATTTAGTTGGCAATGCAGACTTTGTGAATAACCAAACTCAAGCAATTATTGTTAAAGGTGTAATTAATTCGAGTACAAAACAGCGTATCTGGTCTATCTTAGCTAAGAGTGAAGCCTATCCCAAAAGCAAAACAGCTTATGACCATCGGTTCAACGGCGTAGTTGTTAGCCTGGATGGTAACTTTATCTATGTAAATAGCGGTTCTCGTACCGATCATGGTGAGATTCAGTCTGTTGATGGCCTATATCCCAATACTCGCGAAGTCGGATTAACTGCCTGTATACTCCGTCTTCCTAGTAATGGTAACAATCTCTTTCTGGCAAACAATCGAGCAACTTTAAAGACAGCTGGCTATATTTTTGCAGAAGGAATACGTAATACTTTCGATATGGCTTTTGCGCCCAATGGGGATTTATTTGGCACAGAAAATGGCCCAGATCGCGATATGTCAGAAGAATTAAATTGGCTACGCTTAGGTGGTAATTACGGCTTTCCTTGGCGTATTGGTGGGACAGATAATCCACAACAATTTCCCAATTATAATCCTGCCACTGACCGATTGTTAAGCCCTCAATTTAACGCCATCCAAAAAGGCTACTATCGTAACGATCCAACCTTTCCTAATCGACCTACTGGAAAACTGATTGAACCAATTCCTAATCTTGGCCCGGACGCAGATAATTACCGCGATCCTGTAGATGGAAAAATCAAAGATGCCAGCGTTCTTGGGCAACCTTTTAGCACTTTTACAACACACCGTTCTCCTTTAGGCTTAGTTTTTGATACGCAAGGAGTAATGAGTCCAGAATTCAAGAAAAATGGATTTATGTTGAGTTGGACAGCAGGCGATCCCACTGGCGAAACACTAATAGGCCCTTTTAAAGATGCCAGCCAAGACCTACTGCATTTAAAGTTAACTAAAGTAGGAAATACCAACTATAAACTTAACGCTACACGCCTTGTCAAAGGTTTTAGTAATCCCATTGATGCTGAGATTATTAGCAATAAGATTTATGTTCTAGAATATGGCGGAAATCAAGGAATTTGGGAAGTCTCTATGCCTACCAAGTAAAGTAAATTCGACATTCCCCCAACAAGTGACAGCATCGACAACGCCAAACGAAAATAGATTGCGAGAATCTAACTTTTCTAAACTTATTTATCTTTTTTCCTTAAGTGTCTTATCTGTCTTAACTGTCCTTGTAACGATTTTTCGGGCGTGATAAGTTCTTGTAAAACAACACTATTAACGAAGCATAACTATGTCAATAGAAACAAGAACTGTGAAAGACGTGACTATTTTAGATGTAAAAGGCAAAGTGACAATTGGCGAAGGTGATGTAACCCTTCGCGAATCTATCAGAAGCGCACTTGCAGATGGTGCTAAAAAGATTTTGCTCGATTTAAGCGGAGTGACTACAATAGACTCTTCTGGAATAGGTGAACTAGTATCAAGTTATACTGCAACAACTAACCAGGGTGGGAAACTTAAATTAACAAATCTTCCCCCGAAAGTTCACGATATTCTGATGATAACCCAACTCATAACGGTTTTTGAGACTTATGACAGTGAAACAGAAGCACTTCAATCATTCTAATTAGTGTGATTTTTGCTGTCTGTACTGGTACTGAAAAAATAAGGTAATAAATATCTAAGTACAGTAGAGATTTAAGATTTTTGCTCTGCCTGTCCCTGTAACCAATTCAATACTTAACTCATCCCACCTTTTGATTGGTGGGATTTTTAGTTTCGGGATCTATGCATTAGTCACATCTTTCTTAACAAAAGAGTTAAAGTGTAGAAAGCAGATACAGCAGTAGTTTAAGCGATAGAAGGCAAGGATTAACGAGAGTGCGATGTCTGACGACAAGCCTTACGGCTACGCTTTTATTGGAGTAGTTGAGATCAGAGGATGCTGATTAAAAAATATTTCACAGAATAATACGAGGACTGTTATTTTTAAGCCATGCTAATCTAAGTAACATGAATCTCGTGATGTCTTTTTCGATGTCTACAGACCTTAATTTGCCGTTGGTGTTCTTGGAAGATTGCATTACGCAAAAAAAGCGATAATGCTATAGTAGTATAGGGAGTCCAGCAAGATTTTCCTAAATTTACAGCATTTGAATGTAGAATAGATACTCAAATGTCTGAATAAATAGTTGGAGAGGTGTCCGAGCGGTTCATGGTGACGCACTCGAAATGCGTTTTGGGGAAACCCAACGGGGGTTCGAATCCCCCCCTCTCCGTTCAAAAGATTACTGAAAATTTACTACAATGTGGCTGAAATTTGCCTACCTTTAGCAAGGATATTGAACAACTTGTCTGTTTATTTGCAAGTTAGATAGGATTATCGCTCAATATTTACGCAGTCAAATATTTGCCAAAAACCCTAAAATATACACCGTTAACGCATATTTTTGGGATAAACTAATGCCATCGTGTGAGGAGTGAACGGTGGTAGATCGCAGCTTGGGGCGAGTATTCTCATTTAGTCTGATCGGTATTTCTTTATATCTGGGTATTAGTATAGGAGTCATTATCCGGCTTGGTCAATCACAGCGATTAAACGCTGCTACTATGCCGACTAAGACAATGCAGTTTCCATTAGCTATTCCTGAACTTACCCCATCAAAAATACAACAACAAACCTTTCCAAATACTATTACTATCAAAGCCGTTGGAGATATTATTCCCGGCACTAATTTCCCTAACTATAGATTACCTCGCTTTCGAGATCAATTATTACCAAAGTCAGTGAGAACTCACTTGCAAGGATCTGATATCTTGTTTGGAAATTTTGAAAGTAGTCTAACTAATTATCCCTATACTGCCAAAGATATTAGTCGAGGACAAGTCTTTGCCTTTCGCTCTCCACCTGCATACGCCCAGCTTTTTGCTGAGGCTGGTTTTAATGTGTTCAATATGGCAAATAACCATGCTATGGACTTTGGCCCGGTAGGGTTCAAAGATACAATGAAAAATCTTCAGGCTGTAGGCATTGCAACATTAGGTCATAAAAATCAAATTCTTTATTTGGAAGCTAACAATATCCCTGTGGCAATGATCGGATTTTCTCCTTATGAAATGTATAACTCCATCCATAATTTAAAAGCAGCTAAAGCACTCGTGGCAGAAGCCAAAAATAAAGCCAATATTGTAGTAGTATCGATGCACGCTGGAGCGGAAGGAACGGGGGCACTACACGTTAAGAATCAAACAGAGTTTTTTTATGGAGAAAACCGAGGTAATGCGATCGCGTTTGCTCGAAACATGATTGATGCAGGAGCAGACTTAGTTCTAGGACATGGCCCTCACGTTCCCAGAGCGATGGAAATTTATCAGGGAAAAATCATTGCCTATTCTTTAGGAAACTTTTTGGGATATCGGACTTTATCTACAAATGCCCAAACAGGTGACTCCATGATTTTAGAAGTCAAACTCAACTCAGTAGGAAATTTGGTATCAAGTAAAATTATTCCCGTTCGGATGGATCGGCAGGGAATCCCTCATATCGATCGGAGTTTTCAAACTGTAAGACTTATGCGTTATTTGAATAATCAAGCTTTTCCCAAGAATCCGGTGAAGATTAATAAGAAGGGGGAAGTTGTTGTAAAGAATAAACTTAACCCTTCCTAAAATAATTCGTAATTCGTAATTCGTAATTCGTAATTCGTAATTCGTAATTTGTAATTAGTTAATAGGAGTCAGCGCAATACTGCTCGGTTAAAGGGAAAAGGATTGGAAGGCTTGATATATAAGGTTTTTACCCTTTAACATGAGTCCCTTTCCCTAAAACCCGACAAGTATTGGAAGCCAGGGTGGTTGCGGACTTACCACGCTGCTTTACCAAAATCCAAAATTGACTAGTTATTGTCATCTTGTGGTTTTTCCTCGAACTTCTGAATATTCTGGGGTTGGCTATTAGTCGGTGAATTTTGCTTTTCTAGTGTTGGTACTACCACAGCAGAAGGATCTGATTGTTTGGATTCTGTTGGTGCTGTTGGTGGTATCAGTAGAGGTTTTGATGGACTTACGGGTTGAGGGGAGGCAGGTTTTTGACTAGAAGCGGGTAAGTTATTTTGTGGGAATGGCAATGGTGCGGGGGCGGGGGAAGCTTTTCGAGATGAGCGGATTGCCCGTAGTTTCTCCACTAAAGAGGGTGTAGGAGAAACGCTAGGTGAAGGTGTGGATTGTTCGGAATCACCGCGTTGCGATTCTCTTGCAGGGCTGCTGGTAGATTCTTCTTGGGAAGAACGACGATTGCGGCGACGCTGTTTGGAATTAGAGACGGGTGCTTTTTCGCTTCTTGAAGTGGTGTTAGTCTCTTCACTTCTGGGTGAAGATGTACTATCAACATTAGGTGCTTTCGCACCTGATTCTTGAGTTGGCTTTTCAACAAGTGGCTTGGCAGTCGGTTGCTGCTGAGATTTGGGTAATAAACTCGCGATCCCAAAACCTGCTGTAGCAGCAACTAAGGCTACACCCATACTAATAAATACTTTAGATGATCCCAGCTTTTTAGCCAGTAGAGTTCCCTTAGCTATACCTGGGTTGGGTTGCGCCAGCACAGATGGTCTATGAATAGAATTTTGGGCACTTTTCCCAATTAAAGTTACTGCTTGCTGCGCAGATAAATTGACAGTTGGCACTGCGTAAGTGGGTAAAACTTGCGGTGTTCCATTCACCCCATTTCCAGGTAGCAATTGCAGCCACTCAGCAACTGTCGCTGGCCGAAAACGAGACTCTACCGCCATACCGCGCATTACCGCTTGGTTGACAGCAGCACTCAAATGTGGTTGCAGTTCGCGGGGGGAAGGCATTTGTTCGCGATCGCGCAATAATGCTGGCATGGGAACTTGGGCTGTCAGCAGTGCATACAAGGTTGCTGCTAAACCATAAACATCCGTAGCGGGTGTGCGTGCCGCTTGCGTCATATACTGCTCAATCGGAGAATAACCTTCAGAAACCAAACCTGTGTGAGTCTGTCTGACACCGCCATTAAATTCCCTGGCAATGCCAAAATCAATTAGTATTACTTCCTGCGTTCCTTGACGAAGAATAATATTATCTGGTTTGACATCGCGGTGTAACAAGCCGTTGTTGTGTACTACCTGCAACGCTGCCCCAATTTGTCGGATGTAATGAATTGCTGTGGCTTCAGGCAAAGTTATTCCTGGTAATACAAATGCGTCTCCCAAGGTTTCGCCAGGAATGTATTCCATCACCATATAAGGCAGTCCAGCCTCCACAAAAAAGTCACTAACTCGGACTATATTTGGGTGAATACACGTAGCTAATCGTCTGGCTTCATCTTGGAATTGGCGCTCGAATTTGGCAAAATCAGGATGTTGTCGCAGCCGTTCATTGATGGTTTTCATCACCACCTCCTGACCCAAGTAGTGATGCGTAGCTTTAAAGGTAATGCCAAAGCCACCTCGCCCTATTTCTTGAATTAGGGTATATTTTCCATCCTGCAAAATTGTGCCTGCTAACATAAAGAGTCCTGAGTCCTGAGTGAGCAGATAAGTACCGAGTCCTGAGTTTTGAGGGATTTCCCAAAAATTTTCCCATATTTTTATCGGGCAGGGTTCTTGCCTGTCTATTTTACGGGATGTAGTTGTTGGAATTCCTGAAGTGAGAAAGACCTCCCCACGATCGCAACAGTTTTATCTTTCTCAGATGATAGCGCGGGAGTGCGGCAAGCTTAAAGCGGAAGACGGGCTAAGGCTATTTTTGAGGTTTTATAGAAAATTAGGCTAAAGTTTAGTGTCAAAACAGAATTCAGAAGTCAGAATTCAGAATGAATGATGTACAACTGGCGAATTTGGTGAAATTTCTGTTTAAACTCACTAGAATCTTGCTTAATTTTGGATTTTAGATATCTCTAAAATCTAAAATCCAAAATCTAAAATTTTTACAGTTGCCGTACTAATGGCTGACCATCTTTGACTTCGCCAATTAAAACTAAATCGACACAGTTAACGAAGATACCATTTTCCAGAACGCCGGGAATGTTATTCAATGTCTTTTCTAGTCCGGCTGGATCTTCGATGGATTCGAATCTGACATCTAAGACAAAGTTTCCTTGGTCAGTGATTACTGGCCCAGCTTTTTTTACACCCATGCGGAGTTCTGGTTTACCACCGAGTTTTTTGATGGCATTGGTTACAGGGGTAATTGCCATTGGAATCACTTCCACGGGCACAGCAAAACTAGAACCTAAGCGGTCTACTAACTTGCCACTGTCTACCACGACGATGAACTGTTCTGCTAGGTAGTCTACGACTTTTTCGCGGGTATGTGCTGCACCACCGCCTTTAATCAAATTCTTTTGCGGATCGACTTCATCTGCACCATCAATGGCAATATCGATGCGGTCAATAGCATCCAAGGTGGCGAGAGGGACACCGTACTGCTTCGCCAGCACTTCTGACTGAAACGAGGTAGGTATACCAATGATATCTTTGAGTTCGCCCGACTTGAGGCGATCGCCTAAAAACTGAATCGTATATGCTGTAGTTGACCCCGTACCCAACCCGACAATGGAACCCGATTTGACCAGGGCGGCGGCGGCTTTGCCAACTTCTTGCTTCATTAACTTTACGGGATCTGCTGTCATTCCCAAAACTCCTGAAAAACTGACTATAGTCCATAGTAGTGGGCGGATAACGCCAAAACATCAAAGGTAAAAAACAAGTTTTTGCTGATTTCCACTCTTTTGATGATGAAAACCAGCTCGCGTATTACGTAGCTATGCAACATCGCCTAGCCCAAATTCGTCATTAATTAACTGAGATTAAGTTTTACGTTCACCTCAGTAACGTAGTTTTTTCAATTCACGTTTGCAGCTACAAGTGGTTATTATGATCCGTCAGCTTTCAATTACTCTCTCTTTAATGGCACTCCTACAAAGCTTGCCAGCAATTGCTCAAGTACCAGAATCTACTTCTGAAATACCAGCTGATTCCATTCAACAGGTAACTGCTGTCAAATGGATGACAAATTTTCCCGATGGCAAATTTTATCCCGAAAGGTTAGTGAGTCGGGCAGAATTAGCCTCGATTATGGTCAAAGCATTTCGCCTAGATAAAAGAGAAGCTGTTACCAAAGAAAATTTAACTATTCCAGATGTTCCTCGTTCTTATTGGGCATTTAATGATATACAGACAGTCCTAAAAACTGACATCATGAAAGGCTATCGGGGTAATGAATTCTTTCCTAACCAAAAAGTGACAAGGGCAGAAGCTCTGGCTATTTTCGCCCAGGCTTATGGTGTATTTCAATTTCCTGATGCCGCTGTAAATGAGATTCTGGCTTCACATCCAGATGAAAAGTCTATCCCAACTTGGGCAAGAAAAGCGATCGCGACAGTAGCTACTGAGGGATTTCTGAATACAGATGCTCAAGGTAATATTTCTCCATTAAAACCCGTAACCCGTGGGGATATGGCTTATGTATTGAGTAAATATTTGCAACGACAACAGCAACAACCCGAAACACCAGAAGTTCCGATGATTCCAAATAGCCCACAATCACCCTAGCTAGACTTTTTCTAGCCGACGTACTTAAAATCAGTTTTGACCCGGATTTTTATACTTGTCTCGAAGTTGGCGAAGAAGATATACGGAATTAGACTGTGTTGGTTGCTGCAACACATTATTCCCATAATTAGTTTGTGGTGGTTGTGTAGGTTGTTGCAAGCCATAATTCCCATAATTAGACTGTGGTAGTTGAGTTGGTTGTTGCAACACATTATTCCCATAATTAGTTTGTGGTATTTGGGTCGGTTGCTGCAAGCCATAATTCCCATAATTAGTTTGTGGCAGTTGGGTTGGTCGCTGCAAGCCATAATTCCCATACCCTACAGGATTTGTGGGTGTGACAACACTTTGACTCGGACTTTGGCTAGAGTAAGGTACAGTATTACTTGGTGCTACATTAGGGACTACTTGACCGTTATTTAAATTAGTGTAGGTATTGTAGGGATTTTGCGGTAAGTTCGTACCCGTACTTAACCCATTATTAGGGACTACTTGACCGTTATTTAAATTAGTGTAGGTATTGTAGGGATTTTGCGGTAAGTTCGTACCCGTTGATGTGTTACCTGTCCCAGTAGTTAACCCAGTGTTTGGTAGAGAATTCTGACTGGTTAAGCTATTGCTGGGTGGCATTAAGGTTGTTCCTGGAGCGGAAACTTGCCCTACAGCATTTGTCTGAGTTGCAGTGGTACCACTGAAGCTAGACAATTTCTGGTTTGTCGATTGATTAAGCGCTGCTTGCAGAGGGTCGATAGAGAGAGAATTTTGATTCTTATTGGTTTGATTAGTGAATCCAACACCCAAGTTAGAAGATGTTTGGTCTCCCCCTGTTGGTTCAGACGCCGTATTAAAAGTTTTAAGACCTAGAAACGGGTTATTACTATCAACTGTTCCAGTACGCAATAAATTGTCTGTTTGTTGGACAAAGGGATTTTTCGCGGCTGGGGAGCTGTCGCCGTTAACACTTAAACCAGGATTTAATTTGGTATTATTAGCAGACTTTTGTTTGTTGATGACATCATCTAATAAGCCTTTGCTCTTTTTTGCCTCAGTCTGTTGTTCAGGCGCATTTGCCGTTGATGAAAGAGTTCCTTGCTCAAAGTCATTAAATAAAGCTGGCAGGTTATCAATATCTGCTGCAATAGCTTTGTTTTCTTCTGACAGGGAGGAATCAGCAGACTTTTGTAAAACGACTGGTTTTTTTTGCTTATAAGCGAAAATATCTGGGTTTGACCAGTATTCCCAGGTTGCTAGCCCAACTACAGATAAAAAAATCGCAGTTCCCCAAAAACCAGGCCGCCCTAGATTCCATAACCTGGCTTTGAGATAGCGTAAGTAGGCGGGAGGATAATGACGATGTGGCATGGGATTTGCTAAGTGAGATTTACTATAAATTGGTAAAATTCAACGGAAGAGGCATTGCTGTTTGATGCTTTTATTGCCTGGGAAGGAAATATCTCAACTAAAGTTCGATTGTGATTTCATCGTAACTTCTCAAGAAATTATTAGTTACAAGTAAGTCAAAAATTTACCAATCACTATTTTAAACTAAACTGTTTAGTCTAAAAATTAATTTTGAGTATCTTAGTTGCGATCGCCCCAGCTTCCATTTTCGCTATCTTGATTTTCTACAGGATTAGGACTAACAACGTATCGATGGTGCTTACCGAAGAATGGATAGCTACTGCGATATCTACAATATTCACCTTGGGCAGCAGAGGTGGCATCTCTGCGGTAGAAATATTTAAAATAGTTAATTACAAATAATTACAGTTAGTAATTATTTGTAATCTATACATATAGAAATAAATTTTCTCTATAAAATCTCTTTTTGGACAAAATACAAACTTCTTCCGTATATAGTCCCCATTTAAGGAAACAGTATAGAAAATTTCCGTATAATTCACCCTGATTTCCAGAATTTTTCCGAATATCATTTACTAGCGCTACTTGACTCATTCAATACATCTCTATTTATGAATATAGCTGTACAGATGTGCTATGACGTTGCTAAGTCCTAACTCTTTCTTTGCATTATGATATACAAACCCCCTCAACAAAAGCTGTTGAGATGGATTGCATTGTTCCTAATTGGAACATTTCTGCAATTTTTGTTTTACATCCCGACACCAGTCTTATCTCAAAATTCCAATAGCTGTAGCAATATTACAACCCCGCTCACATCTGAAGAACAAACTTATGCTCGTGCGGCTTGGCAGTATTTTGTCAAAAATTATCAGCCAGCAACGGGATTTACCAATTCTACTGGCGGTTATCCTTCAGGTACACTCTGGGATATGGGTAACTACCTGATGGCATTGAATGCTGCACGATGGTTGAATCTTACCGATCAAGCAGACTTTGATTCCCGCCTCAATAAGTTTTTGACGACTCTTAGCAGTCTGAAGTTATTTGAAGATGCTTTGCCCAATAAAGTCTATAACGCAGCCACTGCACAGATGGTTGATTATGGTAACAATCCACTAGAGCGTGGTCTTGGCTGGTCTGCTTTGGATGTTGGGCGAATATTGGCTGCGTTTGATGTCATCCGTACCTGTCATCCTCAATATAATGACTGGCTCAAAGGAATTATAGCGAAGTGGCAGGTGGCGCGATCGCTCAAAGATGGACAACTTTTCGGCGCTACTGTTCTCCCTGACAACAAAACCTTACTAGTGCAAGAGGGACGACTCGGCTACGAAGAATACGGTGCTAGGGGTTATCAACTTTGGGGTTTCTCTGCACCCAAAGCTATTGCTTTAGAACCATTTAAGTTAGTTGAAATTAATGGTGTGCAAATCCCTGTTGATAGCCGTGACTTTCAAAGCACCAATGCTAATAATTACGTTGTGAGTGAGTCTTATATCCTTGATGGGATTGAATTTGGCTTGCAAGGTGAATTAGCTGATTTTGCTGCCAGGGTTTTAGATGTGCAAAAACGGCGTTTTGATACCACAGGTCAGTTAACTGCGGTAACAGAAGATAATATCGACCAAGCACCTTATTTTCTCTACAACACCGTTTACGCCAACGGTACAAACTGGGCAACTATTACCGATACCAATCAACCTTACCCACAGTTTCGCAGCCTCAGTACAAAAGCTGCTTTTGGCTGGCGCTATCTATTTCCAGATAATGCTTATGCCCAAAAAGTTTTTGATGCAGTCAAGGATCTTCGCAGTCCTGATGATAGCGGTTACTATGCTGGCATCTATGAAGAATCAAAACAACCCAACAAAGCTTTAACAGGTAATACGAATGGGTTAATTTTGGAGATTTTATACTATAAGGCTAAGGGAAATCACCCTTTAATTGCTTCGGCTTCTACGAGTGTGTCTACTAACAAGCCTAGTGAAAATGCCTCTGGTGCAACACCTGTAAATCAACCGAATTCTACTGGCAAACCTAGTGAAAATGCCTCTGGTGCAACACCTGTAAATCAACCGAATTCTACTGTTACGACTCCGATCGCAACTTCTAAACCTACAGAAGTAGCTGTTGCACCTATTCCACCAGTGGATAGTCCCCAGTCATCATCTAACCTGAAACTAGAGCGATCGCTAACGCCTGTTGAACGGCGCTATGCAGAGGCGGCTTGGCGATACTTTCAAGCGAATTATCACGCCAAGAGTGGGCTGATAGACGATCGCAGTGATTTCAAAGGTGCAACCCTCTGGGGATTGGGAGATTATCTGGCAGCACTCCATGCAGCGCGATCGCTCGATACAATTACCCCTAAAGAATTTGACCAGCGCACCCGCCATCTCTTAGGAGCTTTGACAAAGTTACCGTTATTTGCTGGGGAATTGCCAAGTCGGAGTTATGATACGCGATCGCTCCAACCAATCGATTATGGTGGTAATCCAGTTCCCGAAGGAAACGGTTGGTCAGCTTTAGATTTGGGTAGAATGCTGGCAGCGCTTTACAACTTAAAAAGCTGTCATCCAGAATACACGGCTGCCGTAGATAAAATTGTCCTAGATTGGTCATACTTGCGTGTGGTGCGCGAAGGTATTCTCTCCAGTGCCACCGTTACCAAAGAAGAAGATGGGCGATATCTCACCCGCGTTAACCCCGAAATCCGCTTGGGTTATGAGGAATATGCCGCTCGTGCTTTTCAATTATGGGGGTTTAATCTCGATCGTTCTGCTATTGGAGGTGAATATCAAACTGCCTCAGTGGAAGGATTGAAAGTCCCAATTCAACGCCATCGCACAGATACTAATTCTAAAGTTAACCAATATACAGTTAGCAATCCTTTTATACTCTATGGATTGGAGTTTGGATTAGATCCAAAAATGCGATCGCTCTTTGAACCAATTTTTCAAGCACAAGCTGAACGTTACCGCCGCACGGGCACGCTCACAGCCTCAGCCACCACCTTAATCGATCGTAAACCTTACACTGTCCACAGTACAATTACTGGACAAGGAGAGTCTTGGGTGGCTTTAGGAGATGATGGTCAACCAGTACCAAAGGGGCGATTGGTAAGTACAGCAGTAGCTTTTGCCTATAATGCCCTGCTTCCAGACAATAAGTATAGTCAACAGTTACAGGAAGGAACGACTGACTTATATAATCCATTAGTTGGATTTTATGAGGGCTTCTACGAAACCACCGGCAAAACGGCAGTTGGTTTTACCAGCAGCACCAACAGTATGATTTTGCAATCCCTACTATACAATGTGACAAATCGACAACCCTTAATTCGTCCGATTACTACTATGAACTCCCTTTGGTGGCAGACAGTTACTAAGGGAAATTCTGGGCGAGGTCTACCAAACAGCGCCACACAACAAACCAAGTTAACTTCTGATAGTTCTGGAAGTTACTGGGTTTCAGATAGTGAAAAGACTCATCTAGTAACTGGCACAAAATAACACAACCAAAACCCTGATTTTCAGGTAAGAGCAATTCATAAAATTGCTCCTACAGTCTGTAGTTTTGTATAGGACTCATATTTGATTTTTGAAAAAAACTCAGTACAGCTTTATTCCTTCTTCCCAGTCCCCATTACCCCTTATCCCCAGAGGGGGCCCCACCATCCCCAGTCCCTAGTCCCTAGGATTAATTCAGAAATCAAATCAGATTGCTATATAAGTCCTAGTAATCCAAAATCCTTGTAGAGATGTAGCAATGCTACGTCTCTACATCTAGATTTGTAGCTCAATTCAGCAACGCTAATTTTGGATCGAGCGAGAAAATTTGTTAGTCGCAAATTTAACTAGGGAATACTTATGTTGATGAGGATGCAGATACATTAACTATTGGTACTAAGATGGCTTCAGTTTCTCTAACAAACTTTCCTGGTAACAGCCGCTCATTACTCAAAAAAAGAACGCTGTTATTTCGTTATTTAGCAGAAATCAATTTAATTTTTGGTATCTGGTATTTGCAATGGCGCGTCACCCATTCGATCAATTTTGATGCCCTCTGGATTTCTATTCCTTTGCTGATAGCCGAGATTTACAGTTATTTCGGTGGCGTCATGTTTGTAATTGGGTTGTGGCGACCTTTAGTCAGACAAATTAAGTCTCTCGACCAGATGACCCCACCTATACCCAGAGCCGACTGGCCAACAGTGGATGTATTTGTAACCTGCTACAATGAGCCGCCGGAAATTGTCGAAAAAACTGCCAAAGCTGCCTTAGCAATGGATTATCCGCCCATCAAGTTACGCGTTTATGTGCTGGATGATGGGAACTCGGCTGAGATGCGAGCGATGACAGAAAGATTGTGTATTGAAGATTTGCAGTCCCCACAATTACAGCTAGAAGCGGAACGGATTGATGCAGAACATGCTGGATTGTTAGAGCGTTTGAAGCAACTGGAAAATCTGACACCTAATACTCAAGCTGCCGAACAATGGCTGCAAACATCATCAGAATCAGTGGTGAACCAGCCTGCGGTTGGATTTGTGCAAAGTTTGCGATCGCTGATTCTTTGGCTACCTTCGACTCATCAAAGTATTAGCGATTCTCTGACAAAGACGCTACGCGATCGCCTCATTATAGAACGGAAAGCTTTAGAAGAAGCTATTTATAAAAAAGAACTAGAACTAGTTGATCTGGCTCGTTTTCGTTACATTGCTCGTCCGAAGACGCCTGGTGTTGCACATCATGCCAAAGCAGGCAACATCAATTATGCAATTTTTTCTGGAGAAACGTCAGGAAATTTTATTGTTACTCTAGATGCTGACCACATTCCCAAGCGAAATTTTCTCAAGCGAGTTCTGCCTTATTTCTACACCTATAATCTTTTAAACGGAAAATACGACCAGAATCAAATTGCTTTTGTACAGACCCGCCAGGATTTTTACAATATTCCTCCAGGCGATCCTTTTGGACATCGAGCAAATTTATTTTATGGGCCACTTCAACAAGGCAAAGATGGCATGAATGCTGCGTTTTATACAGGTACAAATGCGATTCTCAGACGTGAGGCATTAGTTAGTGTAGGACTGCAAAATTTTGCTGATGATTTTGCTAAAGATGAAAAACGTTTAGATGAATTTGATTTAGTTGGTGGGGTATCCAGTAATAGCATTACGGAAGATATGAATACAGCCATGCGTCTGCATAGTGCTGGCTGGAAATCTATTTATCACAATGAACTTTTGGCAGAAGGTTTAGCACCAGACGATCTCAGTTCTACTCTTAAACAGCGGTTACGCTGGGCACAAGGAACTATCCAAGTGCTAGTGAGGGAAAATCCTCTAACCAAATCAGGGCTAACGTTTTGGCAAAGGTTGCAATATTTCAAGACGATGTATAGTTATTTCTCTGGTTTTGCAACTCTGGTTTTTATTTCTTGTCCAATTATCTATTTTTTTACGGACATTGTTCCAGTTAGAAGCTACGGGTCTGACTTTGCCATACATTTTTTTCCAGCTTTTATTATTAACCGTCTGACTTTCCTTACAGCTACTTGGGGCATTCCAGCTAGAGAAGTATGGCGTTCTGAACAATATGCGATCGCTTTATTCCCCTTATTAATCCAAGCTGTATGGAGTGTGTTCACAGGACAAAAACTCAATTTTCAAGTCACACCTAAGCAGCGACAATCCGGGATTTATCTCCAGCTTGTTTGGCCGCAGTTGGTTGTTTTTATCCTTACCATTTTGGGGATGTTATGGAGCCTTTACCAATTCGCTATTGGCCATTTAAATAATCCTGATGTTCACCTGCTCAATAGTGCATGGGGTATTTATAATTTATTACTTTTGTGGGCGATCGTCCGCGCATCTGTTTGGCAGCCTCCAAAAGAGGTTTAAAAGTTAAGTAATACCATTTTGGATTTTAGATTTTAGATTTTGGATTGTGAAATCTCCATTGGATAAGTGTTTCAGTTTTCCATCTGTCGCAATCATTTTTCAAATTGGTATAAGAGGAGTGAGCAGAAGGAAGATGACTACTGACTTATAAATCCAGCCTAGAAAAAAACAGCTATGAACACTGATTCAGACTCAAAAAATTTTGGTCAGCGAACTGTCTTAACAATTTATGCTCATGCTGATGATGAAGTTCTACCTGCTGCTGGTACTCTCAGTCTGATGTCCAAAGCAGGATGGAATGTTCGTTGCTTAATTTTGACTGATGGTGGTCTTTCTAGTTCGCCTGTTAAGGGTACACGTCATCAAGAAGCAGATGCAGCTGGCAAAATCATCGGTGCAACTTACGAGTTTCATGCACTTGAGGAGTGCAATTTCTCCACACAAGTAGTGATTAAAGTTACTGAAGAAGCTCTTGGGCGTTGGCAACCGGATCTGATTATTACTCACGCACCACAACCTGAAAAATATGGGCATAGAGATCATGAAGTGTGTGCGATCGCAGTTTCTAATGTTGCTACCCGCAAAAATATACCCTTGTGGTATTCAGCACCACCTGTTTTTTTGCGCGGTTTTGAACCCAACTTTTTTGTGGATATCACCTCTGTAATTGAGGAAAAAGTTGCAGCGATCGGTTGTTATGAATCAGAGTTAAATAAAGCATTTATGCAACTTGATGCCATACTTGTTCTGTCTCGCTTCTGGGCACGTGAGTTAGGTCAAAAAGACGGCTATTTTGAAGCTTTTGAAATTTCTCGGCAATGGGTTGATGCTAGCTTTTTTATGGCAATCGCAAATAATAGTCATCAAAAAGTATTAAAACAAAACTAATTGTAGATTTTCTCTATTGCAGTTTGCCTTAATTCAATGCCAAAATATAACTACATAATAAGGTAACAAAACCATGAATTTGAGTGTGAAAGTCCTAGAAATATCGGGAATTTTAGATGGTATTAGAGGTAACGAACTACGTCGCGAAGTTAGCGGTATGCTGGCAAATGGCGCTGATATTTTGTTAATCGATATGAAAGAAGTAAAGTTTATTGATAGCTCTGGTTTAGGTGCTTTAGTATCAGCAATGCAAATGGTACGAGCTGCTAAAGCTAAACTGTTTGTTTGTTCGATCAGCGATCAAGTCAGGATGTTATTTGAACTGACGAAAATGGATAGAATTTTTCAAACTTTTGCTGATAAAGATGACTTTTATCGTCAAGTATTAGCAACACAATAAGCTGTGAAGCAATCCAAATTTAAGTATGTATAGCTGACTATTTTAACCAAAGTTAACTTTTACTAAAGATAAGTCATCATCAAGATTATCTTGAGTACTTAAGGTGAGAATCTTTGTTAAGAGTTGATTGAGGTTGCAGGTATTTCCAGTAGATTTACTTAATAAGTCAATGAATGCATCGATTCCCCAAATTTTACCATCTGGCTGATTAATTTCATAAGCACCATCACTAAAAATGTATAAAGTGCTGTTTTCTTCAACCTGAAAAACAGCATCCTCAAATTTAACTTCAGGCAAAAAACCAATTGGTAAATCTAAAGAAGTTAGCTGTTTAACTTCAATATTGTTTGTGGAGGTATTAGATAACAGTAAAGCTGGGGGATGTCCGGCGTTGGCATAAACGAGTTGACGTTTCAGGCGGTGATAAACTCCATACCAGATTGTAAAGTATTTATCACCGTGCTTACTCATTTGGAAAGCATGATTGAGAGCTTTTAGGACTTCACTTGGTTGACAAAAGTTAGTGTTTGGTAGAGATTGCGATCGCAAAACATTCTGTACGGATACCGATAGGAGGGCAGAACCCACCCCATGACCTGATACATCTAATAAATAAATTGCCAAATGATCCTCGTCAATCCAATAATGGTCGAAGCAATCGCCTCCTAGCTGCGCTGAGGGAATAAACAGATTTTCTGTAGTTACTGCTCCTACAAGCGGTGAGGGTAAAAGCGATCGCACATAATCAGCGGCCTCAGCCAATTCGGCTTCCAAAATTTGCTTTTGAGTTTGCAAATCCTGATTGAGTGTCTCCAAAGCTTGCTTTTGACTTTGCAAATCCTGATTTAGCTGGTGTAACCTTAGTCCTGCTCTTACCCGTGCTTTCAATTCATTCATCTCTATTGGTTTGGAGATAAACTCATCCGCTCCAGCATCAAGTCCTCTAACTCTATCTTCTTCCTCTCCTCGAGCTGCTCCCCTAGCTGTCAATAGAATAAAAAAAGTAGTTGCCAATTCTGGATCTGTTCTAATTCGACGACACACTTCTAACCCATCTACCTGTGACATCATCCAATCACAGATAATCAGGGCAGGATGTAGCAGTTGTGCTTGGATAATTCCTTCTTCACCATTGCTAGCTACAGTAGTCTCATAACCCTGCCTTTGGAGTGTGCTTTTCAGTACTGCTCGCACTGTCGGGTCATCATCAATAACTAGAATTTTAAACATAAATTACAGTTTACTAAGTAAAATGATTGATAAATAGTTGCTTTAATTTAAGTTATATGCAATTTAGTTTTTAATGTATAGTAAAAATACTCAAATTAAATAATCTAATTAACGAATATGATGATTCCACGATATTTTATTAGTTAAGAAGTGAATAATAAAATTTATCTCCAAGTCAACACAGATTTGACAGTTTCACCTCAAGTTTTGTCTTGGTTCGAGCAGATGAATCAACCACCTATTCCCGATCAAGAAATTTGGTGGCAATGTCAAACACTGATGATGGAAGGCTTTACTAACATTGTCGAACATGCCCACAAAAACTTACCTATTGAAACTCCAATTGAGATGGAAGCTGTGCGGTTAGATGAATACATAGAAATTCGCATCTGGTCTCAAGGCGAACCATTTGACTTAGAACAGCAATTGCGCCAAACATCTGAATTTGAGGATAACAATCGAGAGCGCGGCCGGGGTTTAAAAATTATGTCCGCCATTGCCGACAAATTGAGTTATGAGCCGACAGTAGATAATCGTTACTGTTTATTTATTAGTAAATCTTATAAAAAATGTCTATGATTGCAGTAGGGAGATCGTGACTACTGACTGATGATTAAAAACTCTTGGATGCGTTTAATAAAATCTTCTAACTCTACAATTAAGTTAATAGTACCTCGACGCTCTTGATTGCTCGCTAATTGTTCTAGTTTTTCTGCTGCCAGATACATAGTTGTAACTCCCATATTGGCACTAGAACCTTTAATTTGATGGACTTGGAGCGCTATTTGCTCAAAGTCATAATCTGCGATCGCTATTTTAATGACTTCTAGACGAGGTTGAATATCTTCAACAAATATTTGTAGTAGTTCTAATTCAAATTCTGGGTTATTTTCTGAAAGTTGATGCAATCGTTCCCAATCAATTGGGAGTTCAACTGAACCAACATTTGTTGTCGAAACTGTCTGCTTTGTGGCAGCTGTTTCTTTTGCCTTGAATATTACATTTCCCCAATACTCTAACGTCGCAGCCAAAGTTTCTTTCATCACCGGTTTGCTCAAATAGTCGTCCATTCCAGCATCTAAACACATTTGTTTGTCTTGTTTCATTGCATTAGCTGTCATTGCAATTACTACAGGACGACGACCACTAGCAAAGCTGCTTTCTTGCCAACGATGAATTTGTTTTGTGGTTTCTAAACCGTCGAGAATCGGCATTTGACAATCCATCAGAATTAAATCATAAGGAATCTTTTCTAATAGTTGCAACGCTTCTTTTCCATTATTAGCAACATCAGCACTATAGCCTATATTTTTGAGTTGCTTCAAGGCTATTTTCTGATTCACTAGATTATCTTCAGTTAAAAGAATTCTTAATTTATATAAATCAGGAGACGGGGAAGAAGGGGACGCAAAGACGCTCTTATGCGGAGATAATAAGAATAATTTCTGACTTTTGAGAGCCAGTTGCTCCATATGTGAAGACTCGATCGCTTTTGGGATCTCTTGTTGGGAGAAGACCACACTGGCTCCTGCTGACTCCTCTGGAATAACAGAAGCGGCAATCGTAAAGTAAAATGTACTACCTGCATTAAATTCACTTTCAACCCAAATTCTGCCACCCATTAACTCGCACAGTTGCTTACAGATAGCAAGACCTAAGCCAGTACCGCCATACTGTCGAGTAATGGAGGAGTTAACTTGACTGAAAGCTTTAAATAAACGCTCTAAGCGATCGCGTGGAATTCCAATGCCTGTATCTTTAATACTAAACTGAATTTCGTCAGGATTTGCAGCAGAAGAATGATTGATATCGCTATTATTGCGGATTATAACTGAAACTTCTATACTTCCAGTTTCGGTAAATTTAATCGCATTACTGATTAAATTAATCAAGACTTGGCGCAGTCTGGTGATATCTCCCACAATCATAGTAGGAAGTTGAGGACTATCTAAAAATGTGAGTTTTAAACCTTTTTCTCTAGCTGTAGGTGCAAGTAAATAAAAAGCCTCATGAATGCAATTTCGCAAAGCAAAAGGTTCCTCTTCGAGTTCTAAGTTACCCGATTGGATTTTGGAGAAGTCAAGGAAATCGTTAATAATTTTAAGTAAGGAATTTCCACTGGTGTAAATGGTTTCAACAAAATCTTGCTGTTCAGCAGTCAATTCAGTATATTGCAACAAACCAGCCATACCAATTACCGATGCGATCGGAGTCCGAACTTCATGGCTAATCATTGCTAAGAATTCCTGTTTAGCAAGTTCTGCCTGCTTTCGTTCAGTCATATCTCGCAAAATGTAAACATAACCTTGAAAATGTTCAATTTGTGTCTTGACAATTGAGGATGAAAAAGCTATAGGAATTGTTTTACCACTTTTGGTATAACAAACGGTTTCTACTTCTTTTACTAAAAAATTTATGTCTTGACTGTGGGATATATCAATATCATCAATTATCAATGGATATTTATTGGCTTCTTCAATAACTTTTGCGATCGGTTGACCGATGAGTTCTATTTCGTTGTATTGCAATAAGATTTGTGCGGCATAATTCATTTTTTTGATCTCGCCTGATAGCGTTGTCACTAACAAGGCATCCGCCATTGATGTCACAATTTGGTCAATGTATTGTTTAGAAGCCTTTAAGTTACGTAATAAAAGATTTGCTTCATTTGCACCTTGAAATAAAGATTGTTCAAGCACCATCCGTTCTGTCGCATCTTCGACAACAATGGTTAGTCGATTCCTAGAATGGTCTTCTTGGAGATTATTAGTAATACAAATGTCAATATATAAAGGAGAAGGCGTATCTGGCGATCGCATAATTCCTTTTAATTCAAAATTATCTTGTTCTCCCTGGAGAATTGCATCAAAAACATCTTCCAGTCCCTCTAATTCTGGAAACACAATCCGAACATCCTGACCTAGCTTTACTTCATTAGGAAGCTCGGCAAAATGATTTAATCCCAAAGACATCTCTATAATTTTGAAGTTTTCATCAATTATCAAATATTCAATGCCACATACAGCTAATAGGTTTGTAAAAAATGAATTCATTTTAATTAAATTAAACGAGTGGCTAAAGCTTGAAATATTTTATCAACATTATTACCAGTTTTAGCTGAGGTTACATAAGTGTCTAATATATTAGCTTGATTAGTAAATTGATGCATTTCCCGAATTTTTTCTAAATATTCGGCTGCAATCATATCTGATTTGTTCAGTGCAACAACAATATAGCTGTTAGGATTAACAGCTAAAAAAGTTTGAATATGCTCTTGGATATGATTGAGGGTTTCTGCTTGTGTCACATCACCGACTATCACAGCACCTTTAGAACCTTGAAAATAATTTTTAGCAACTGCTTTAAACTTATTACTACCTTCAATATCCCAAATGATTAACTGTAAATTTGGTTCAACAAGTAGCTCTTGTTTTGAAACAGTAACCAATTTACGAGAGATTTTTACTCCTACAGTTGAAAGGTATTCATCACTAAACTGACACTCTACAAATTGCCGAATCAGACTAGTTTTACCAACACCAAAGTCACCAAATAAGCATACTTTTTTAGAGATTGTAGACATAATTTAAGGAAAGTAGAGAATGTTTTATTAAAATCATAACTACTATAAACTTAAAATTGCTTGTTTATCGCTTCTAGAGCGACACAACGACTTAACCACAAAGGTTGAGTTTCATCAATTCCTGGTGGTAAATTTGTCCTACCAATGACCTGTAGGCGAGATGGCTTGATGCCTAATTTAATCAGTGCTTGTTGTACAGCCTTTGCTCGCGCCAGTGCCAATTTTTGAGATTTGTTCGCGCCAGTACGGTCACTATAACCAATGATTTTTAAATGCTTATTTGGGTGCTGTTCTAGGAAAAACTTGACCTGTTGAACCTTGTACGCTAAATCTACTCTCATTAAATTAGCTGAGTTGGGTTGAAAGTAAAATCGAACTTCAATCTGTGGGGGTTCTACTCGCACCGCACTAGACACAGATTTTACGCCGGGAATTTGCGCAAATGCATTCGCAATAATCTGAGCATCTGCAATTTGGTTGACAGTTCCTTCAACAGCTACTTTACCAGCGATATATTGAGCGGAAATTGCTATATCGTTAGTCTGATTTAAAACTGCTGTAACTCGTTTGACTTCAGCAGCAGCTAATACGGGATCTGCTGGTACTTCTACTAATAAAATTTGATTGTCAATCAACCAATTAGGAGAGGTGATTTTAACAGTTTGCTCGGCTTTCTGGCGAAGAAGTTGATTAGGTAATCTTCCTGTTAGTTTTATTTTGTTGTGTTCTACTTGTACAGTAAGCCGATATACGGCTAGTTCTGGAACAGAAGTTAGAGCCAACGAAGTTTGATTTTCAATGGAATGTATAATTGCACTACGGTATTGCCAAATACCCCAAGGAATGAAAATGGTACTTATAACTGTTAAGATTAATAGCTGTAGTGGCGAGATTTTCGCTTTATTTTTATCCTGAATATCTGAATTCTTTAGCTTTTCTAGAAGTCTATGAATTTCAATAGGAATTAAATCAGGATCGCCGTCAAATTTTTCAATTAGATTACCATAACTTTTAACAATTTTGCTGAATGCTTGCCGCATTTTCCAAATAAAGTTTTTGCTTGGTTCTCCTCGCACAACAATCGCTAAATAACAGTATCCGGCAACTTCTAAAATTATTTTGGATGTTCCATATTCAATTGCATCTAATTCTGTTATGCTCCCAGATTGATTGATACAATCATTGGCAAAGCTACGAATTGCTGTCAGCATTCCTGCTACCATTTCAGCCTCTAGTTGCTCTACATGAGAGTGCTGAATATCTGAGATAACTAAACCAGATGTTTTATGAATCAAGAAAATGGCTTGAATTGTAAATGGCAGAGCTTCTTTAAGAATTAATTCTGCTTCCGAAACTCCCTGGAGCTTGGCACGAATTTTACGTTTAATACCTTCAACGCTGAGGGTTTCTTCAACTTGTCGGTTAATGGCACGGATTGTCTCTGCCATATATTTGGCTATAGTACTACCAATAATTGGGTAGAGTGCATCCACGACAATATTCTGTTCAATTTCAATTTGCTTTTTTATAGCTCGTCCCATTGCCGGAGCGATCGCATCTGAAACTTCTTCTGGAGCTATAATAATTTGCTGGGAAATAGCTAGAGGAATTACAGGTGCGATCGCTGTACTCATACTAACTTTATTTTGTTCAGTGCGACTGCGGATAGTCTCATCAATGATCGGAGCGATTATTTGAACAATTTCCTCTCTTGACTCTGTAATCTTCAGCTTTAAAAGTTCAGAAATCCACGGTAGTAATAGATTTATTAACTCTTTAGGGTCATAAATTTGATGCTCTATTTTTGTTAATTTTTGTTCCAACTTATCGGTAATATTGTTTATTTCTGTTAGTTCATATCCGACTAATATCTCCCGTAATTTTTGCAATGCATCTTCTGAGTTGTCTAATTTTTCCTCAAATTCTGTAAATATTTCAATAGATTCTTCTAATTCTTCTTGATTAGTTTGTGAGTAATTAGATATATCTTGAGGAAAATTAAAATCCGATTCTAAATAAGCTTCACATACTTCTAATGTTACTGGAGGAAGTTGCAGCAATTCAATTTCTTCTGGAATATACTCATTACTATTATCAGTTTCTGATGGTAATAAAGGAGATTGCTCAGGGGATTCGATAATTTTGAGATCGATAAGCAAATGCAGCAAATTGTCAAGCTGCACAGCTGTTTCTGACTTCAACTCAACAGATTGAGAAACCGAATTTTCCACCTGAGTTATCCTTTTTAGAGTGCTGAGTTAGAGTTTGTGAGTTAGAGGTTATGAGTTTGGAGTCATTATCTCCTTCATATCTCTTTACTTTCTGACTTGATTATGAATTTAATTCTGCTGTACTGTTAGAGTGAGTTAACACTTACTTTTGATAACTTTGTAGTTTCTAAAAGCGGTACAGCAGTATATTCATCGCTGCGTTCATTGGCTGCTTCTCGCAATTTAGGAATAAATTCAGTTTCTTTCAGACGCATTCCCAAGGCAAACAAAGTTTCAGCCATATCGTCTTTAGAAACTTTCGTATCTGTCAGCTGTGAGAAGCGCCGATCTATTTCTTCTAAAATCAGATCCCGTAATGCCGTAACATCATCTTGTAATTGGACTTTAGTTTGAAAGATTTCATCTCGAATCGAGGTAGTTTGGCTATCTAAGGTTTCATCAAGCGACTGAACGCTGCTAGAGAACTTTTTATTAAGTCTATCAACCTGTTGCCGTAAGTCAAGAGTTTCTTCTTGAGTTGCGAGGTTCAGTGATTTCAGCTTTTTATCCAGCGACTCAAATCCCGCTTTTAGTTCGGCTGAAAAGTTGGACTTGAGTTGCTCAACATGCAATCGTGTCTGTTGTTGCAGGAGAGATACATCTGACTCCAGCTTGCTAAATCGATTTTCGTACTCTCTTAGCTGGGTTCCAAGAATAATATCGCGGATCTGATCGATATTACCAAGTCTTTCTCGTACATCGTCTCTACTCATCTGACTCATTAGGAAAACCTCACTTTTTGGGAATCAATTGGGAATAATAGATAGATGATGTATTTAACTGATATTTAGGCTAAAAATTCTTAGCTTATGATGCAGCTAACTCACCGAATATACTTTGTTATTATTCCCAATCGGTTAGAATTTCTATCTTTAAAATAGAAAATTAATAATGAGGAATGTAAAATAAGTGTTTTTTATAAGTTACTCAGAAAAAGCGATCCAGTGAATTTATTAAGAAATATTATTATTTAAGGTTGTGGCGTTACTATCTTGACAATTCAAAAAATCTTGGATGCGTTTAATAAAGTCTTCTAACTCTACGATTAAGTTACTAGAACCTCGACGCTCTTGGTTATGAGCTAGTTGTTCTAGTTTTTCTGCTGCCAGATGCATGGTTGTAATTCCCATATTGGCACTAGAACCTTTAATTTGATGACCTTGGAGTATTATTTGCTCAAAGTCATGAGATGCGATCGCTATTTTAATTAACTCTAGACGAGGTTGAATATCCTCAACAAATATTTGCAGTAGTTCCAATTCAAATTCTGGGTTGTTTTCTGAGAGTTGGTGCAAACGTTCCCAATCAATTGGGAGGTTAACTGCACCGACATCTGTTGTCGAAACTGTTTGTTCTATGGCAGTTGTTTCTTTTGCCTCGAATATCACATTTCCCCAACGCTCTAGTGCTGCCGCCAATTTTTCTTTGATTACTGGCTTGCTCAAATAGTCATCCATTCCGGCATTTAGACACATTTGCTGGTCTTCTTTCATGGCATTAGCTGTCATTGCAATTACCACCGGACGATAACCACTAGCAAAGTCGCTTTCTTGCCAACGATGAATTTCTTTTGTGGTTTCTAAACCATCAAGAACTGGCATTTGGCAATCCATCAGAATTAAATCGTAGGGAATTTTTTCTAATAGCTGCAAAACTTCTTTCCCATTACCAGCAACATCAGCACTATAACCCAGACTTTGGAGTTGCTTCAAAGCAACTTTCTGATTCACCAAATTATCTTCAGCTAAGAGAATTCTTAATTTGTGGTAGTTAGGAGAATAATAGTTGCGGTTGTTTTCAGAATTTTTCAGTTTTAAATCCTGACTTCTGACTTCTAACTCCTGAATTATGACTTCTGTCTCCTCTTCTGGCTGCGTTCCTAAAATAGTCATCATGGTATCGAGGAGTCGGGACGGCTTAATCGGTTTGACTAAATAAGCCGCAAATCCTATTTTTAGCGCTCGTTGGATTTCATCGCGTTGATTAGTAGAGGTAAGCATAATTAAAGGTAGCCCAGCGATCGCTGAATTTGCTTTAATTTGTTCTCCTAAAGTCATGCCATCTATTTTTGGCATCTGCATATCAATCACAGCTATGTCATAGAAATTTTTTTGCTTGGCGGCTTCTTGAATAGCTTTGAGGGCAGTAGTAGCCGAGGCTGCTTGATCCACCAGCATTCCCCAACGAGTAGCTTGATGGTAGATAATTTTGCGATTAGTAGCATTATCATCCACCACTAACAAGCGGCGATTGAGCAAAAGTTCGCGTTCGCCTTCTAAAGAAATAGGGTCGAGTTGCTTGGCGAGAGTTACTTCAAACCAAAACTTAGATCCTTTCCCCAAGCGACTTTCTACGCCCATTTCTCCTCCCATCAAGCTTACCAGTTGCTTACAGATGGCTAATCCCAAACCTGTACCGCCATATTTGCGGGTGGTGGAAGCATCTACTTGGGTAAATGGCTTAAAGAGTTTGGATTGATCTTCAGGGGTAATGCCAAGACCGGTATCTACGATCGCAAAATAGATGGTGGCTGTAGTCAAGGAAAGCGTACGCAATTCTGCTCGTAATACTACCTCTCCCTTGCTGGTGAACTTGATTGCATTGCTAATCAGGTTCATAAGAATTTGTCGCAAGCGGCCGGCATCGCCTTGGAGGTGGGTGGGGACGTTGCTGTAAATTAATCCTGCAATTTCTAATCCCTTATCATGGGCTGAGGGAGCCAATAATTCCAATACTTCTTCTACACAGGTAGATAAGTCAAAATCTAGAGTTTCTAGTGCCATTTCCCCAGCTTCTAGTTTGGAAAGATCCAAAATTTCGTTGATTAGGCTTAAGAGAGCATCGCCACTAATACGAATTGTCTCCATAAAATCTCGCTGCTCGGAATTTAGGGGAGTTTCTAACATTAAGCTTGTCATCCCCAATACAGCATTCATGGGAGTCCGAATTTCATGACTCATGTTGGCCAAAAAGGCACTTTTGGTTTGAGAGGCTAATTCAGCTTGGTGACGAGCAATTTCGAGTTCTCGTCGTTGTTGAGTTTCTGCATCTAACATTTGGGCTTGGGCTAAGGCAATACCTACTTGATCGGCTATTTGGCGTAAAAGATGAGTTTCAAAGCTAGACCATTGGCGGGAACTGCCGCACTGATGGACAATCAGCAAACCGCAGAGTTCTTCTTTGACAAGAATGGGTATGACTAAATTACACTGGACTCCAAATTGTTGCAGTAATTCGAGATGATTTTTTTGGACTTCAGCTATATCCAAGTCAGCAAGTCCCAGATTCGGTTTTTGACGGTACTGTTGTAGATAGTACTGCTGGATGTATTCAGCTTGAAAGTAAGCATTGACTAGCTGTTTCTCTTTAATTGCTAGCCAGCCAGAAATTACTGCCTCAACCACGGTAGCTCCAGAGCCATCAGCCAAAGGCTGATAAATCAAAACTCGATCGCTATGGAGAATTTTTTGAACCTCGGTGACAGTAATTTGGAGAATTTCTTTGATTTGCAAAGACTGACGAATTTTGAGGGTAATTTCAGTAAATAGTTGCGATCGCAAGTTTTGGCGTTGGAGTTGTTCTTCTGCCTGCTTGCGCTCAATAAACTGCCCTACTTGCTCGCCAATCAAATTCATGACTTTTGCCAAATCTGGGTCAGCTTGCTGGATTTTATGGCTAAAGCAGGTAATCACACCGATGATTTTTTTACCACTACAGATCGGAAAACCGAAAGCTCCGTGCAGTTCTGCTTCGGCAGCGATTTGAGAGCGGATAAAATTCCGATCTTTAACGACATCAGCGATCCAAACAGGTTCAAGACTAGCCCAGACACGGCCAGGCAGCCCAATTCCTGGTGCAAATGTAATCAGCCGACTGAGGATGTCAAACTCTTGCATCTCAAAGGAGATTTTATACCATGAATTTAGCAAAGACAGTAGATTTGCTCGCCCATCTACTATCCAAAATTCACTAAAATCCCATCCCAAACTTTCGCAAATTCCTTGCAAGATTTGGGGCATGGCTTCGTTGATTGTGGCTGACTCTGCTAAGATCCGGGTTGTAACATACTCTGCTTTCAAATGCTGTTCAGTTCGTTGGCGTAAGCGAAGTTCTTCAAAGACATCGCTGATGTCAATACCTGTAGCAACAATGTATTCAACGTGCCCCTCATAGTCTTTCAAGGTAGTGTTAGTCCAAGAAATGAGCCGCCGGCTGCCATCCTTAGTTACCCAATAGTTTTCGTATTCTTTGGGCGCTTCACCAGATCGCAACTGCTCAAAAACTGCTTTCACCAGCTCTACCTGTTCGGGAAGTAGAAATAGGTTCCAGAAATGCCTTCCTTTCACCTCATCAAATGAGTAACCAGTAATTTGTTCGCAAGCTTGATTGAAGCGAACGATTTGCCCTTTCGTGTCAAGAACTATTACTAAAGCGCTGGTTGTATTCAGGACTGCTGAGATAAAGTTGCGCTCTTGATTCAGTGTTTCCTCTGTTAATTTCCGCTCTTTTCCTTCACGGTAAATAAAGTAGTAGACTATAGCCAGAATCAAAAAACTTAGACAAATTGCGATCGCCAGTGTCAAAACTGTGTTGTTAGCACTGGCTTTTGCAGCTTGTGACTGTTGTTGAAGCAACCTTCTATCCTGATTTTCTATCTCATGAACGATCTTGCGGATATCATCCATGAGATGTTTTCCTTGATTTGTCTGGATTACCTGCAACGCCGCCTCAAATCCCTGATTTTGACGCAGGTATATAGTCTGCTTAAGTATGGTAAGTTTTGCAGCTATCAGAGATTCAAGAGTTGCGAACTGCTTTTGTTGGTTAGGTTGATCTGCAATTAAATCCTTCAGTTTTACAATTTTGCGATCGATGTTTCCAATTACTGCTTGATAAGGTTCTAGATAACTTTCTTGTCCAGTGAGGATGTAACCGCGTTGTCCAGTCTCAGCATCTTTCATCTCAGACAGTAATTCTTCTAGTTGATTGATTTTCTCTTGGGTTATTTGTACTTGCTTATTCGTATCAATCAATATATGTGTGTTTTGATAAGAAATCACGCCAATCAAAACTAAAACTGCCGATGCTAACCCAAACCCTCCAGCTATCCTTTGAAAAAATTGTTTGCGTGTCTTCTGGGACTGTTTGCGTGTATCACTTGCCAATACCAAACTTGCTAAATTGCGGCGCATTTCTAATTGCTTAATTACCTGGCGACCAATAATTCGTAATGCTTCAACTTGTTCTGGAGAGAGGTTTCTTGGTACACGATCGATTACACAAAGTGTTCCTAGTGCATATCCTTCAGGGTTAGTTAGCGGTACTCCAGCATAAAACCGAATATTTGGGTCAGAGGTGACAAGGGGGTTTGTTGCAAACCTTTCGTCAGCTGTTGCATTAGGTACAACAAAAACTTCAGGTTGCAGAATAGCATGGGCGCAGAATGCCAAATCACGGGGTGTTTGTAGGGCATCCAAACCGACTTTTGACTTGAACCACTGACGATTAGTATCAATTAAGCTGATTAAGGCAATGGGAGTTCCACAAATATATGAGGCTAAACGGGTGAGGTCGTCAAAGGCTGCTTCCGAAGGAGTGTCGAGTATTTTATACTGCAAAAGAGATTCAATTCGCTGTGTTTCGTTATCAGGTAATGGTGCTTTCATTCTCCAGCCTTATACCATTTTGGATTTTAAAAACAGAATTCAGAATGATGAATTCAGAATCCAGGAGTTAGAAATTAGAAGTTAGAAATTAGAAGTTAGAATTAAAAATACTTTAATAGTCAAAGTTTGTAACTTTCAAAAAATCAAAAAATCAAAAATATATAGAGCTTGATTCTATATTCATTCTGAATTCTGACTCCTGAATTCTGACTCCTGAATTCTTTTTTGTTAAAATTTGACCCGCAACTGTCCTGTGAAGGAATTACCACCGTAGGCGCTTCCACCGGTTTCTTGATTGCGGACATTACTAAAGCTATAGCCCAAGTCTGCTTCTATACTGGGCGACAGTTTTACCGTACAGCGCGTTTGATAGGTATTGGCGTTGTCAAATTCTCCTTTAAGTCGCTGCCGTCCTAAATTGGCAGCGAGGCGACAGCGTAAGAAATTAGCAATATCTCCTTCCCAAGCTACCTCACCGTTGTAAACTAGGAAATCTGGTGGAGAAAAATAACCGCTTGTGCGTTCTAAATCGCGATCGTAACTCCAAGTAAATAAGTTAGCTGCCAAAGAAAATTGTCCGAACTTGCGCTCTAACCTACTAAAAGATTGCACCTCGGAATTACCATCGTTATAATTACCCAAACGCAATGACGAAAACAAGCTGGTATTACGGTCAATCTGCCAGTATAAATCAGGGCCAAATCGCCAAGCAGTAATTTGATTGTCTAAAGTTCGAGCGTTAGATTTATAAGGCCCTTGTTCTAAATTACCTGATATTATTGCTGCCGATAGCAATCGACCTGATGACGAAACTCGCGGCGACGAAATGGGAGCATCCACTTTAACATTGAGATTGATCGCTGTGGGTAAACGATTGAACACATCGACTCCGGCTGCTGTTTGTAGAGTTAGTTGTCCAATTTTTCCTTGCCATCCAACTTGCAAAGGAAAATTGGTAATTGATTCAACACCGCGTTGCTCAAAGAAGTTAAAACCTGTCTTGAAAAATATTTTATTGCCATTTCTCAATCGAAACTGAGCTGTTGGTTCTAGGAAAAAATTTGTTTGGCCAAAGTTGTCTGTCTCATAGTGATAGTCTGTATCAATACTTTCCAAAACTGCATCCGGCGTTTTTGCTTCAGTGGCAGTTGTTGGCGGACTAGAATTCTGCTGCGGTGGTTCGGGTAGCGATCGCGGACTAGAATTCTGCTGCGGTGGTTCGGGTAGCGATCGCGGACTAGAATTTTGCTGCGGTGGTTCGGGTAGCGATGGTGGTAATCGCAAATCAGGATTGAAGTTTTCCGGTGCCGCCAGCAAAATAGGTGTTGGTTTTAATCGATAGGGGAGTGGTTTTGAGTATTGTGCTGACTCAGAATTTACTGTGGTGACTTGCTCAGTCAATCCTAAAGGTGATTTCCAGGTCTGATGTGCTTGGGCTGCTTGTAATTTAGCTTCTGATAATATCCAAATACCTACGCTACAGATTACTCCCAATTGAATCTGTAGGCATCCCAAAAGAAATACAGCGTACAAACTATATCGAGAAACAAAGAGATAAGGTCTTAAACTATATACCATCGGTTAATACTATATTTGTAAATGCAAAACTTGCTGCCAAATAGTTTTCTGGCTGCTAGCTGATGTATTCGGGCTGGAATTATGATGCCCATAATCGATGCTTGTTAAGACATAAGAAAGGCAAAAAGCGTAAAGGCATTAATTTGGCGGGATATAGAAGTTCCCAGGTGCAGAAAGTACATATCAAAACCCCACCCCCAACGCCTCTCCTTGGTGAAAAGAGGGGTTGGGGGTGAGGTTAAGCTGTAGCTGATTCTGATTAGGAAACGCTAGACATCTTGCAAAATTTACTTTTGCAAGATGTTGGGGAAAGATTAAAGGGAAAGGGAAAATTCCATCCTTTCCCCTTTAGAGGATGTCTGAAAAGTTTTTTTTGAATACATCTAACCCTTGGAGATCCCCCTAAATCCCCCTTAATAAGGGGGACTTTAAGACTCTTATTCCCCCCTTTTTTAAGGGGAGCCAGCGCGGTCTTGGGGGTTTCCCCCATGAGCGACTGGCGTGGGCTAGGGGGGATCAAGAAATATTTGATACTTCTCAGACATCCTCTTACCCCACTTCTGCAATAAGTCTGCTATATTCGAGTCGATAGTTAGTGTGATTTTGACGAACTGCCAACAGTGATTTTTGAGTCTGCTGTTCCCATCTCAGAGTTTTCAGCATTGTCAACCTCAAGACTTCGGAGCAATTCTCGAATTACATCTGTTGCTGGTCTTCCTGTGAGAGTACAGTATTGTTCAAGTTTCTTCATTTCCTCGGTTGTGAGATTTACTGTCAGTCGTTTAACCGCCCATTTTTTCTTCATAATTTTCTTTTATCTTGAATATGTTGCTTTTTCTCGAAATCACCAAGTCATTACGATTACTCCCGTAGTGCATAGCCTACACCACGGACTGTATGAATCAAACGTCTTTCATTATTTTCTTCTAACTTGAGTCGCAAATAACGAATATATACTTCAATAATATTAGAATCACCCATGAAATCGTAACCCCAAACTTTCTCTAAAATTTGATCTCTAGTAAATACTTGACGAGGATGTGAAAGGAGATATTCTAATAAGTCAAATTCTTTTGCTGTTAACTGAATGCTTCGTTTTTCCCGAAATACTTCACGAGTGCGCCGATTTAAGCTTAAATCTTCAAATTGCAACAAATCCTCGTCTGTTTCTTGCGTGCGCCGGAGATGAGCGCGAATTCTAGCTAATAGTTCCTCAATGCTGAAGGGCTTAACTACATAATCATCGGCTCCTGCATCTAATCCGGCGACGCGAGCGCTAACTTCATCTTTTGCTGTCAACAAAATCACTGGTACTGTACTACCTGTTGTTCGCAAACGCCGACAAATTTCTAAACCCGTCAACCCTGGAAGCATCCAATCCAGAATTGCTAAATCTGGTGAGGAGTCTCGCGCCAGAGTCAAGCCTGCAATGCCATCATGAGCAACACTTACTCGGTATCCTTCGCTATTAAGCTCTAATTCGACAAATCGCGCCAGTTTGACTTCATCTTCCACCAAAAGGATATGTGCTGTCATATATATATAGGTAAACTGATTGTAAACATACTCCCTTCTCTTAACTTTGATTCCACACTGACACTACCCCCCATCCCTTCTACAAGTGTCTTAACAATCGATAAGCCCAAACCACAACCACCAGTATTATGAGAACGAGATTCATCTACACGATAAAATCTCTCAAATATCCGTGCTTGCTGTTGCAAAGGAATGCCATAACCTTTGTCACAAACTTGAATAATAGCCCGATCTTGAAGCCGAGCTAACTTAAAAATTATGGGTGTGTCAGCGTCAGAATACTTAATGGCATTATCAATTAAATTTAATAATACTTGTTTAAAGCGACTATAATCTGCTTTGATCTCAATTGGATAAATTTCTGATTCGATTGTAATTGTGCGATCGCTATATTTTTTTGCCATCATGACAACTTCTTCAACCAAGTCATTCAGCACATAAGATTTCATTTGAAAATATAAGTAACCACTATCTGCACGTGCTAGATCGAGTAAATCTTGTAGTAGGCGGATAGTGCGTTCAGCTTCCGATGCCGCAGTTTCTAAAGCTTCTTGTTGAGTTTGGGTTAAGTTATTCTGCCTTCGCAAGACGCTTTGCAAATAACCATGTACAATCGTTAAAGGTGTGCGTAATTCATGGGAAACATTACTCACAAATTCTCGCTCTTGCTCCCATGATTGAGAAAGGCGCGATAACAGCATGGTTAAAGTTTGAGCTAATTCTTTAACTTCACTGGGTGCATTATCAAGATATAGCTGTGCTTGTCCTAAATCTTCAGCGGAAATCACAGAAGCCATTTGATTTAGCTGGCGCAAAGGTTGCAGAGAACGCTTAATGTAGAATGCGATCGCAGCAGTTAAAACAATAATTGCCAAAGCACTAGTAATACCTAAACTCTGCACCATTACGATAAACATTTTCTGTTCGCGGGTAATATCCTTGACTACAAATAACTCACCCAATAACTTACCCTGCACTTGCACAGAACTACCACATAAAACAAAATAGCTTTGGTTTACTTTGTAAACTTGTGGTTTAATCGGCATCTTTGTCAGAGTCATTAACTCAGCTATCGTAGCATCAGATAATAAATCCAAAGTGGTAGATTTTGCCAAAATTTTATTATTAGGACTTTTTAGCCATAATAATATGTTAGTATTTGCTAAATTATTAATAGCCTTTTGCAACCCAGTTTCAGGTTGCATCATTTCACTATAAATTTGCACATCTTGCGGCAAACGCTTGGCAATTTCTTCTATATTATATTTATGACTATCAACTAAAATTTGTTGCATTTTCCAACTAGTCCATGTAGCGAGGCTACCTAATACCAAAGCTGAAAATGATGCAATACCAACCGTGAGGCGTGACTGCAAGGAAAATGGATCTATATTTATCCTAACTTTTATGATTTGCTTCACTGTTCCGGTTGCATTTTAGGTGTTTAATAAATCTTAAAAAATAAAATCAAACTGCTAAATGTGAGCTTGCTGTTAACTGTTACATCTTTAGTTATAGCTGATTTTAACTTACTTCTGTTGCATATCTACAGGGAAAAGTACAGCTATTACCAAAAGATTGCTAAATATTTTTATCTCATCGCCCTCTCAAATCCGCGAATTATTATTTAATAATATAAATGCATTTACTAGTAATTAAATTAATTTATGCTGAGAATTACCTTAAAATTTGTAATACTATTTTTTATATTTCTAGCTTGACTGAACGCAGATATTAAAAGTAAATTTTGCTATTTAACCAGAAAGAATAAAGGCAAATAACAAGTCTTTTGAATGAGGGTGAGGTAGGAGTGGGTTTAGATGTCCTTACCTTATTTTATCCTTCTCTATTTCTGGTTCTTGATGCTGTGCTTCATATTCACCAAATTGCTGGATTAATTTGGCAACTAAACCTGTCCAGCCAGTTTGATGACTAGCACCAATTCCGGCTCCGTTATCACCATGAAAATACTCATAGAATAAAATCAGATTTTGCCAGTGTGGATCGTTTTGAAACTTTTGCATTCCACCATAAACAGGACGTTTACCAAAAGAATTTTGCAAGAAAATTCTGGTTAATCGTTGAGATAATTCTGATGCAATTTCCCAAAGTGTCATCATTTGACCTGAACCTGTCGGACATTCCACTTTGAAATCGTCTCCTAGATAATAATGAAACTTTTGCAGAGATTCAATTAGGATAAAATTTACCGGAAACCAAACGGGGCCGCGCCAGTTAGAGTTACCACCAAATAAACCACTAGTAGATTCAGCCGGTTCATAATCGACTCGAAATTGCGAACCATTAACATCAAAAATATAAGGATTTTCAGCATGAAATCTCGAAAGTGCCCGAATGCCATAAGGGCCAAAAAACTCGCTTTCATCCAGCATTTTTTGCAGAATACTTCTGAGCTTATCTCTAGAAACGATCGCCAGTAATCTCCTCGCACCCACTCCTTTTGTTTCCATACAAGCCACATTTTGCCGCAAATCAGGACGGTTTTGGATGAACCATTCTAATCGCTTTTTAAAACCAGGAAGCAATTTTAAAGTTTCTGGTTCAATAGTTTCAATGGCAAATAGAGGAATTAAACCTACCATTGATCTAACTTTTAAGGTAATTTGCCGTTCGGGTAAATGCAGCACATCATAATAAAATCCATCGGAATCATTCCACAAACTAGCTTCTATTTCGCCGATGTTATTCATAGCATCGGCAATGTAAAGAAAATGCTCAAAGAACTTGGAAGCAATGTCTTCGTAAACAGGATTAGTCTTGGCTAATTCTAAAGCGATCGCTAACATATTTAAACAATACATTCCCATCCAACTCGTACCATCAGATTGGTCAATATGTCCGCCAGTAGGTAAAGCTGCGCTGCGGTCAAATACGCCAATATTATCTAAACCGAGAAATCCACCTTGAAAGACGTTATTACCCTGAGTATCTTTGCGATTTACCCACCAGGTAAAATTGAGCATTAGTTTCTGAAATACCCTTTCTAAAAACTGTCTATCTGTTCGTCCGTAAATCTTCTGCTCAATCTTGTAAATTCGCCAAGTTGCCCAAGCGTGAACAGGTGGATTAACATCACCAAAAGCCCATTCATAAGCAGGAATTTGCCCATTGGGATGCATATACCATTCCCGTGTTAAAACATCCAACTGATACTTAGCAAAATCAGGATCGATCATTGCCAAAGGAATAGTATGAAATGCCAAATCCCAAGCTGCAAACCAAGGATATTCCCACTTATCGGGCATAGAAAGAATATCTTTATTGTAGAGATGAAACCATTCCCGATTTCTCCCTTGTTGCCGTTCTGGAGGTGGTACTGGTGTATTGCGATCGCCTTTCAACCAATCCTCTA
The DNA here is from genome assembly GCF_034530955.1 of Nostoc sp. DedQUE05. Classification (NCBI taxonomy): domain Bacteria; kingdom Bacillati; phylum Cyanobacteriota; class Cyanophyceae; order Nostocales; family Nostocaceae; genus Nostoc; species Nostoc sp. DedQUE05. Next base: position 60,999 of record NZ_JAVRCB010000020.1, read on the forward strand.
CAACATAGTGATAATATTGTTTACTCCACAGCATTCCAGCAAATGCTTGTCGTTGCACATTTTGCATATCTTCACTGAGAGGAAATGGTGTAACGCGCTGATAAAATTTATTTGCTTCCTGTTGCCGTTCCCAAAAGATTATATCGAATTCTTTGCCAAATGGCTCAACTAACTTATGTACATCACTCAATCGCAATTTAACGATTTTCGTTTCACCTGCACCAACTGCCAACAAATAATCGGCAGATGCTTTAGTGCCAAATTTATTTGGATTTATTACCTGTTTTTTACCCTGAACAATGTAATCATTAATGCCATCTTTGACATAGGCAGACGAATTAGAATAGCCAAACAATCGCTGATAATTTGTTTCGTTTTCTGTAAAAAGAATTTCGTTTGCTTCTTGACAATACAGCCATCTTTTACCTAAAGTTGGATGAAACGCCTCAATTAAATTAAAGCCATTACCAGATTCGACCTCTTTTAAAGTCGGTTTGTTGATATCTCCATTCCAACACCAAGTATTACGAAACCAGAGAGTAGGTAATAGGTGTAGGGTTTTTGCTTCCGATCCTCGGTTGATTACTTTTATTTGGATGAGAATATCTTCAGCATCATTTTTGGCATATTCGATAAAGACATCAAAGTAACGATTTTCATCAAATATACCTGTATCTAGTAATTCAAATTCTGGCTCTTGGCGATTTCTGCGTTGATTTTCTGCAACCAATTGGGAGTAAGGAAAGGCTTTATGGGGATATTTATAAAGCGCTTTCATATAAGAATGGGTAGGAGTATTGTCTAGATAAAAATAATATTCTTTAACATCTTCCCCATGATTTCCTTCGCTACCAGTTAGACCAAAAAATCTTTCTTTGAGAATAGAATCTTCGCCATTCCAAAGTGCGATCGCAAAACAAAGTCGTTGATGATTATCAGAAATGCCAGCAATGCCATCTTCACCCCAACGGTAGGCGCGAGAACGAGCCTGATCGTGGGTAAAATAGTCCCAGGCTGTACCGTTGTGACTGTAATCTTCGCGCACCGTTCCCCATTGGCGATCGCTTAAATATGGCCCCCATCTGCGCCAATGAGCTTTGTGAGTTAGGGCTTCTGCTAATCTAATTTCTTCTTGGGTTAAAATTGTCATAATATCACCCTATGCATATCTGTATTTTAGTCCAGTTAATTTGCTATCTGGAGTATACTTTTTCTACCTAAGATAGGGCTGAAGTTATAATTAATAATTGATAGTAAAACTGGTATACTAATAAAATTTGCGATCGGACGATCGCAAGTTGAAAATAAGCAGACGAAATCGACACTATTAATTAACTACAAACAGCGAAGGGGACTAACGCTAACTTCAACCTATTGGTTGATAGTCTCTAGATATGGCCGCGGTTGGTGAAAACCCTGGAGTGAAGCATCGACGATGAGGCAAACTTCGATATGCATACCATCAGGATCGGAAAATGATAAGTTAAGTACTGGGCCAAGGTCAGCGATCGCGCCATCACTCACACCTCGATCTATGAGTTTGCGGCGGATAATCTGAAATGCTGATTCTGTTGGAGCATTCAAAGCTAAGTGGTCGATGTGTCCCCGTGCAAACATATCCGGCAATCCAGAACTATGGACATTATTAGGTATCTCTGCTGCGTGAAGCACACTCTGCGATCCAGCCAGCAGAAGTGCGTGACGAAAGGCTGGGGTCGTCTCTTGAAAGATTACTGGCATCTCGAATACATCAGTATAGAAGTCGATAAAGCGGTCGATATCTGCTGTCACCACTGCAACATGGTGGATACCTGATACAAGGCTCATGGTGTTACTCCAGTTAGATTGTGCAATTTCTTTTCTATGAATAGGGAGCGATAACTTCTCTACGAAACGCCTTAGTGAAGCGCTGGCGATCATGCTGTTGGTCAAAATCAACGATCGGCCCCTTCGGCACAATTCGATTTGGATTAATATCAGTCATACTCATGTAATAGCTGCGCTTGGTATAGTCTAGATTGCAAGTCGCTTTGAATGGCTGACGCTGATATAGGTCTAGTAGATAATTCCAGAGATTTGGATAGTCAATAATTCGCCGCAAATTGCATTTAAAGTGACCGTAATACACTGAGTCGAACCGATACAGAGTAACAAACATACAAATATCGGCTTCGGTGAGTTGATTGCCACATAAATACTGCTGCTTGCTCAGAATCACTTCCCATCGATCTAAACTCTCGAAGAGTTCAGTTACCGCATCTTCATAAGCTGCTTGTGAAGTCGCAAAACCAGCGCGATATACACCAGCATTGATTGGCAGATAAACTGCATCAATCGTTTCATCAATCTGATGCTGTAGGTCGCGTGGGTATAAGTCTATTTTTTGTGTTGCCAATTCCCCAAACTCTACATCAAACATCCGCATGATTTCGCGAGATTCGTTATTGACGATTGTTTGAGTTTGCTTATCCCACAACACGGGAACAGTAACTCGTCCTGTGTATTTGGCATTGGCTTTCAGATAAATCTCTTGCAAATATTGAGTGTGATTCACCCAGTCAGGAATAGCTCCCGGTGCTTCAGAAAACATCCATCCCTTGTCGCTCATAATCGGATCGACGATAGAGACTGAGATTACATCATTCAAACCTTTGATTTCTCGCATAATTAAAGTGCGATGCGCCCACGGACAGGCTAAGGAAATGTAGAGGTGATAGCGCCTTGCTTCTGCCTTAAACCCACTAGAACCATCGGCGGTGACGCGATCGCGAAACGTTGTCGCCGTTTCCTTGAACTTACCGCTAGGATCTGATTTATTCCCATTGGTTGTCCATTTGCCTTCGATCATCATTCCTGACGGCATAATTTCCTCCTAACACTAAAACGTGTCTATAAACTTTTGAGGATTACTTCAGCATTACGTCTTTCCTTTTCTGAAGGATGTTAATTTCTTAAAAATTCTTGACAAAATCGACTTTGCAGATAGACCACGGTTTCCCGTATCAACTCGCTGTCGCCAACCAAGCACGCAAAACCTCTGCCACTGTCCACGCTTGGGCAATACATCCCCGTGGAGTCATCGGGGCATCACCATCAAAAATTTCGCTGAGACTGCCAACACCGTGCGCGTTCAGGTGATTAGCCATTGGTTCCAAAAATTGACGAGCCTGTTCGGGATTTTTGTAGACACGCAGGTGTGCTAAGACGAATGGCCCCAACAACCAACCCCAAACCGTTCCCTGATGGTAAGCTCCATCACGTTGATACTGATTGCCACCGTATTTACCCTGAAATTGATGATAATCGGGGGCAAGCGATCGCAATCCATAAGAAGTCAGCAGCGATCGCCCGCAAGCTTCCACCACACCCTTCTGCTGGACAGGTGTGAGCGGACTTTCTGGTAATGACACAGCAAATATTTGGTTAGGACGTAGCAACCCATCATCACCATCAGGACTGTCTAAAACGTCATAGCAATAACCTGTCTCTTCATTCCAGAAGCGAGAAAATCTATACTTTGCCCGCTCTGCCATTGCTTCATACTCTTGGTGTGGTTTCCCAAGCTGACGGGCAAACTTTGCCATTGTCCGTAAAGCATTATACCAGAGGGCATTAACTTCAATCGGTTTGCCAATTCGGGGCGTAACTACCCAATCATCAACTTTGGCATCCATCCAGGTCAGTTGTACGCCTGCAACGCCTGCATAAAGTAAGCCATCGGCGGCATCGAGATGAATATTGTAGCGTGTACCGCGACAGTGCCAATCAATGATGTCTGCAAGTATGGGAAAAAGTTCACTTAGCAAAGTATCATCCTCTGTAGCGCTGTAGTAAGCGCGGACTGCTTCAAAGTACCAAAGTGTGGCATCGACTGTATTATATTCTGGTTGCTCGCCCGCATCGGGAAAGCGATTAGGTAACATTCCCTGGTCTACGTATCTGGCAAAGGTGCGAAGAATTGAGCGTGCTACCTCTGGACGACCAGTGGAAATTGTCAAACCAGGTAAACTAATCATGGTGTCGCGTCCCCAGTCGCTAAACCAGTGATAACCAGCGATGATGGTTTTGCCGTAGGGGTCTTCTGGCAATGAGCGATCGACAATAAACTGGTCAGCAGCTAGTACTAGATGGTCGATCCAGCTAGGTGATTCTTTAATTTTCAGGGGTCGATTAGTTTTCCAAAATCCTGTTAACTTCTGCTCTTGAGCGCGACGTAACTTGAGTGCAGCTTCACCGTTGAGATTTGGTTGTTTTTCTGTGCTGGCTACAAATGCGATCGCTTCCCCAGGATTCAGTGTAACTTCAAAAGTGGCGGCGTGGAGGTGGTCTTCTCGATCTCTCAATCCCCGATAGCGTTCAACTGCCAAGTCAAAGCCATAATACCAATTATGAACAACAGATGTACTAACACGTGAAATGCTGCGTAGCTTGCCGCCGTAGGCATCGCCTTTAGGTGAATCACTCAGTAGATATAGTGGTACAGCACCCGGATAAGCAGTTACACAAATCCCCTGTTCTACCTCCTCAACAGACATCTGCCAACCATTGCTTTGAGTATCGCTGTGATAATCGCGGTAGTTGACTATTGCTTTGAGCCTCAACTTTAGCGGTTGGGTGGCACGACGCAAAGTATACTGAACATAAGTTGTATTAGCGCCTTGTTGCATCCACACCCGTTTTTCTAATAAGGCATCGGCAATAGCAAAACGCCATACAGGAATTGTACCTTCTAGAGAAAAACGTTCAATATGCTGATAACCGTGCGGACTGACAATACCATCTGCCCAACGATTAGTGTCTAGAGAATAAGAGCGAGCCTCCTGCAAAGGAGCTGCGCTAACGCCATACAATACAGTTTCATCTAGTTTTGTCAGCATTAAAGTGCGACCCAAAGGTGGTTTCAATGCTGCTACCAATAGTCCGTGATAGCGGCGAGTCAATAAACCAGCCACAGTCCCAGAAGCGTAACCACCAATACCGTTAGTAACTAACCACTCCCGCGATTCTGCAATGTCAAGATTGCCGCAGATTTCTCGCCCAAATTCTATACACATAAGTCACACCACTTTGCTCTAAATTCAAAATTCACAATCGCCATCATGCTTTTCTCTCTGCGTTTTCTATGCGTCTACGGTTTAAAAGTCATTTATTGAACTACAGAGGCGCAGAGAACACGGAAAAAAGAGGAATTCTTGTCCAAAAATTTTACCCAAATTGAAAGGGCTACTCCTAACTTTTGTTAGATTGGGGATTGATCCTCAGTTATTTGAGATTCACTCACTAGAGGATTGAGGACGACTTCATTTGCTACACTATCAGCTTTACGGGCACGAATTGCTGGACGCGATCGCCTATAACCTGCTCTTTCAGCTTTTTGGTGTTCGTAATCAATCAATCTGCCATAATATTCATGCTTGCTTAAATTCATCGACAAAAAAATATGCTGGCGGATATTACCAAAACCTTTGCGATTAAAAAACTTTAATGCTGAAGTATTGGTGGGGTCAGTGTCTACCAGCATAAACCGCGCCCCATCTTCAATCATCCGAGCGACGACTTTATCAACTAACTTGTCTGCAACTCCCCGACGCTGATATTTTGGACTAACTCCCAGCCATAAAATATATCCATAAGTCCAGGATGCTTTGGTGATGATAGTTCCCAAAACGAATCCTGCTAGTTCCCCGTCTGTTTCAGCCACAAGACAGTATTCTGGATCGGTGTTGTAAAGTCCAATCACTTCCCATTCATCCCAGGTGCGGTATAAATAAGGGTATAAATCGCTGGTAAATAACCCTTCTCCCAAGTGGTAAACGGGAGCAATGTCATCAATTCCTAATTCGCGTACATAAATTGCTTCAGTTTCATCAAAAGTTGACATAAATTTAGAAATTGTGATTTATTTACTATAGATATGTTGTTGAATGAAAAAAAAGAGCATTTACCGAATCTAGCTTTTTAAATCAAAATGCTTTCAAATGTTTTAGAGTTAGAAAAAGGACTTTACATTACTTTTTAATTTTCCACAAGACTCTACAGATATAAGGAATCTGTTTTAGCAACCAAATCCTGCGGATAAAATCAAAGTGAGACTTCTTGAATACTGTCAAAATTTGGCAATGAGTCTTTCACTGCATCTTCAGTCGCTTGGATGCGTAGTTTACCGCCGTAGGCATCGCACCGTTTAGCAAACTGACAATAATCACAGTTTTTGCTACCCTCCACCACTTGGGGAAACTGCTGGTTATTTTGATAATTTTCCAACCAATGAGTTAACTGACTTAATAGTTGATTAAGTTTCTTTCCTGTTTGTGCGTGTTGAGCAGTACTGTAATTAAATTTAATATTTTGCGGTTTGCCCTCAGATTGGACAAACCAATAAGTCATAGAAATCTTTTCTGGCAAATAATCGCTAGTTTCTGCCAAGACATACATATAAAGCCGTGTTTGCCAGTTTGATTCTAACTTGCGTTTATTAGGTGGTTTAGGATAAGTTTTCCAGTCGAGAATTTGCGCTTGTTGGTTATCTGCAATCAATAAATCATAGATAACTGTGAGCAAATAATCCTGAACTTGCAGAGTCCGGTAGTGTTCGCTTTCACGGAAAGTTTGATTATCAGATGCAGCCGTTAAAATTTCTGGTGCTGCATCAGCAAAACCTAGCATCCAGCTTTGCAGTTGAGCATCTGCTTCCAGGAAACTATCAATTGGCAAACCCATTTCTCGCTGCTGCATTAACAAGTGAAAACGACTACCCAAAGTTTGCCGTTCTTCTTGTTCTGGATTTGAGGGAGAATTAAGTTTTTCGAGATAGGTATGTTGAAATTTACGCGGACAAGCTTCTAGTAGGTTAAGTTGTCCTTGAGAGAGTCGCAATAGTTGAGTGGGAGTTGACAGCATTCTTCTATTTTAGAAGTAAATTATAATCTGCAACTCACCTTTGGCAGACTATCTGTAAAAAACAGGTATTTTTTACTGCTTTTACATCTGCTATTTCAACTCGTCTCGATCTACCTCATCGTGGCGATCGTCGGAATGTTTACTTTTTTCTTGAGACTTGATTGAGCCAAAGCTGTAGGCTATAGCTATTTTAACGATGTCAAAATATGCTGGGTGATTAGCTTTGTTAACGATCGCCAAAGAAATTGACCCTGCCACTAAGATGACTAAAAGTGGCGAAAATGTTTCTACTCCAGAGCCGTTGTTGTTGTTAGACATGATACGATCTCCAAGTGAAAAGTTACGAAGCCTTTGGCTGACTTCACTCAGCTAAAGGCTATTTATGGTCAATATGAGCCTTAACCCCAAGACTCGAATATCATGGCGATCGCAAATAGACAGACTAGGAAAATCGCTATCTTCGCAACCCATGACCGGAGACTTGCGGATAAAAGCATCCCAACTATTGCATTTGCCCCAAAAGTGTGAGACACAACAAAGGCTATTCCCAGCCCCAGCAGCCCCAGCAGAAAATATTTGAGTCCTATACAAAACCACCTGAACAACAGATTATCGTTATCTTTGAGACTGGGTTTCATAGTTTTTTTCCTGTTTTGAAAGTTGAATCTAGGTAGCAGTTTGCGCTCCCCCGACCACACTAAAGAAACAGCAAATCTCCACAGTTTTGCTCCTACCAAGTCAAGGTAGACAAAAGTCCTACTCCTGAGTGGAGTGGGAATACCAATCAAAGGTGGTCTTGATATTTGCAGATGATGAAAAATTAAGCTCTTTGATGAATTTCCAGGGCATCTGGATATCAAAAATTAGGCGCTCAATGCGCGTAATTGCATAGAAGGCGTACTACGCACATTGAACCCTCGAAATTCCTACAGGTAACTTGTATACAAATTGCCTGTTTCAGAATTTACAGCTCCAGTCTTTGCCTTTATGTCTTACTCACTAAGTTCCTTTTAATTCACCCTTAACCTACTAGGTTACCGCGGTTTCTACTACTAACTATAAAGTCACTTAGTTTCTAAGTCAAGTAACTATGAGTAACTAAGTTACTTACTCAAACTGTAGAGAAAATTATTTAAACAGCTGGGTATTGGGGACTGGGGACTGGGAAAAAGTTTTTTAAAATTTGGTGGTGAGAAAAAGCCCCCACCATAATTTTTCGATTTGACACCCAATCCCTAATCCCTAATCCCCAGTCCCCAGTCCCTTTTACCTACCTATTGTGAGGTGCGCATCTCACTCGCTCGTAACTAGCCCACAGGTAACTTATGCGGCTTGGCCTTTACGGTATGACAGAGAATGCTGACAATTGAACCTTGGGTACTTGGCTAAAAAAGCTCAATTTGATATTGTTGATCGACATATCAGATTGATATATCAAAATGCTGAAGTTGGCGGTATTAGGTTTATTACAGCGAGAACCATTAAACGGTTATCGGCTCAAACAGCAACTAGAGATGTTTATGAGTTGCAGTATTTGTGTCAACTATGGCGCGATTTATCCTTTGCTGAAGCGCATGGAAGAACAAGGTGAAGTGATTTTATGTGCAGAACAAGGAGAAGAAAGTGGGCAGTGTGGAAAGGTATATGAGATTACACCCCTCGGCAAAAACACTTGGTATCAAGAGATGTTGGCATATCCTCATGAAAGTTGGGTGAATATGCGATCGCGATTTCTAATCAAATTTTTTTTCTTTGGTCATTTATTACCTGAAGAACGAGTGCGGTTAATTGAACATCGATTGATGTCATGTCAGTTACGCCTTGCAGAGAAAAAAGCACTGGAAGTTACTGATGATTTATATCAAGGGAAAGTGCGAAGGCGTGCGGTTGAAGTCATCAAATCAGAAATTGAGTGGCTAGTTGAGCAACTCCAAACAGAACAACTTCAATTAGCTCAAACGCCAACCTCAATCAAGAGTGATGAGTGATGAGTGATGAGTAAAACAGCCATAACACCAAAAACTTTTGAAGTATCCTAACTAATTATGTGGATCGTCAAAATTGCTTTACGTCTTCCGTATACATTCGCGATCGCAGCTTTGATGATTGTGATTCTGGGTGTAGTGACGATATTTAGTACACCAGTTGACATTTTTCCTGCAATTAACATTCCGGTTGTCAGCGTAGTTTGGACTTACACTGGAACCACATCTGAGGAAATGGCACAGCGGATCGTCACCATTAGCGAACGCGCCATGACAACAACTGTTGGTGACATCGAACATATTGAGTCTCAATCTTTAAGTGGTGTTAGCGTCGTCAAGGTTTTTTTCCAACCCAACGCTAATATCGCCTCCGCAGTCGCTCAAATTACCTCCGTCAGCCAAACAATTCTCCGCCCTTTGCCACCTGGGATTACACCGCCATTCATCATTCAATACAACGCTTCTTCGGTGCCGATTATCCAGATGAGTGTCAGTAGCAAAACCTTGCCGGAAGAAGCACTCTTCGACTATGCTACCAACTTCGTTCGCACCCAATTAGCAACAGTGCAAGGAGCGAGTATACCTCTGCCCTATGGTGGTAAACCTCGGCAAATTATGGTTGATATCGATCCCCAAGCGATGTTGGCTAATGGCATTTCTGCCCAAGATGTGACTAATGCTGTCAGTGCCCAAAATCTGGTTTTGCCGGCAGGAGATATGAAAATAGGCGATCGCGACTTCGCCGTACAAATCAACAATAGTCCAAATGTGGTGGCAGCCCTCAATGACTTGCCAATTAAGCAAGTTAATGGTACTGTCATTTCCATTCGTGATGTCGCGCAGGTAAGAGATGGCTTTGGTGTGCAATCGAACATTGTACGTCAGAATGGGAGGCGATCGAGCTTACTTAGTATTCTTAAAAGTGGCAATGCCTCAACCATTGATGTGATCGAGCGAGTCAAAAAAACTTTGCCTCGCATCCAATCCACCTTGCCCCCAGAACTGAATTTATCATTTTTGTTCGATCAATCTATATTTGTGAAAGCTTCTATCGAAGGCGTTCTTAAAGAAGGATTGATTGCCGGGTGTCTCACTGCGTTGATGATTTTAATTTTCCTGGGAAGTTGGCGCAGCACTTTAATTGTAGCCGTATCGATTCCTCTCTCGATGCTAGTTTCAATTATTGTGATGAGTCGTTTGGGACAAACTTTCAACATCATGACTTTAGGTGGTTTGTCCTTAGCTGTTGGGATTCTGGTAGATGATGCCACAGTCGAAATTGAAAATATCCACCGAAATCTCGGACAAGGTAAACCCATCAAGCGAGCAATTTTAGATGGGGCACAGCAAATCGCTACTCCAGCACTTGTAGCAACATTATGTATTTGTATTGTCTTTGTGCCGGTCGTGTTTCTCAGTGGAGTAGCAAAGTACCTATTTGTCCCCCTAGCGATGGCGGTAGTATTTGGGATGCTTGCTTCTTATGTGCTATCTCGGACTGTAGTCCCGACAATGGCAAGCTATCTTTTACCATCCGAAGCAGACTGGCATAGAGAAAACGAGGAGCATAATGGTAATAACAACCATCATCTAGATTCACCAGTTCAAAATAATAATGGTAACAACAGCCATTATATAGATTCGCCAGTTCAAAATAACAATGGTCACGGCGATCGCCACAGCCATTCGCTAGTCGAAATCCATGATAATCGCGATCGCCACACCCATTCGCCAGTCCAAAATAATAATGGTCACGATAACCACCACCAAACAGAAGAGGCAGCAACGACAACTGCCAAATCTGTGAAGAAAGATTGGATATGGCGGCTACACGAAAAGTTTAACCGACAATTTGAGAAATTTCGCAGTTGGTACTACAACGTCCTAGCCTCAGCATTAAGTCACCGCCGCATAGTCTTTGTGCTATTTGGTGCTTTTATCGTCAGTGCAGGAGTTTTGTTGCCATTCGTCGGTCAAGACTTTTTCCCGGAAGTCGATGGCGGTCAGTTTAGCCTCCATGTTCGAGCCTTACCTGGTACTCGTTTGGAAGAGACAGAAAAAATTGTCAGCCAAGTTGAAGGCGTTATCCGCCAAACTGTACCGAAGGATAATCTCGCTCTAATTCTGGATAACATCGGCTTACCCACCAGTGGCATTAACCTTACTTATGGCTACAACGGCGCGACAATTGGACAGGCTGATGCTGATATTCTTGTCTCCCTAAAAGAATCTGGTGAAACTTTTTCTTACGTCAAGGAACTCCGCCAGAAATTGAAAGCGACATTTCCCAGCTACACCTTCTTTTTTGAGCCGGCTGATATTGTGACTCAAATTCTCAATTTCGGTTTGCCTGCTGCTGTTGATGTGCAAATATCTGGCCCTCTGAAAAACTCAAAGGGCAACTTTGAAATTGCCCAACAAATCGCCGCGCGGATGACGCGCATTCCTGGGGCTGTAGATGTACATCTTCAACAAGTTGTCGATGCTCCCAAATTACGTCTTGATGTCGATCGCACCGAGGCTCAACAATTGGGTATGACCCAGCGTGATGTTGCCAATAGCGTCCTCACTTCCTTAAGTTCAAGCGGTCAAGCTGCAATCAACCAATGGCTAGATCCCAAAAAAGGCGTGAGTTACACCCTGGCTGTACAAGTTCCCCAATATAAACTTGACTCTATTGATAGTCTGAAAAATACGCCAGTTGGCAACGGTCAAACTACACCCCAACTTTTAGGTAACTTAGCTAGTGTCAAACGCGACACAGTGATGCAAGTTGTGAATCACTACAACATTCAGCCAGTTTTCGATATCTACGCTAACGCCTCTGGTCGCGATCTGGGGGGAGTTGCCGGCGATGTCAATCGAATTATCGCTGATTATCAGAAAAAATTGCCTAAGGGAAGTCAGATTAATGTCCGAGGGCAAGTGCAAACGATGAACTCTTCCTTTCTGGGGCTTGGTTTAGGACTTGTGTTTGCAATTGTGTTGGTTTACTGCTTAATGGTAGTGAACTTCCAATCTTGGCTCGATCCCCTGATTATTATGATGGCGCTGCCAAGTGCCTTAGCAGGGATCGTTTGGATGCTGTTTGTCACCCGCACCACTCTAAGCGTCCCTTCGTTAATGGGTGCAATTATGAGTATAGGTGTGGCAACATCGAACAGTATTTTAATGATTACTTTTGCGAATGAGCAACGTGTAGAAGGGGAAAATGCCTATAAAGCAGCCCTAGCGGCAGGTTATACAAGGTTGCGTCCGGTGTTGATGACTGCCTTAGCCATGCTGATCGGGATGGTGCCAATGTCTCTAGGTCTTGGTGAAGGTGGCGAACAGAATGCACCCTTGGGTCGCGCCGTAATTGGCGGCTTGTCAGCTGCAACAGTCGCTACTCTCATCTTTGTACCTGTTGTATACAGCATTATGCGGCGTCAACCACCTCGTCTTATTGATGAGGATGATGACGATTTAAATTTCTCCGATTCACGGACAGCATATTCGTTGTCATCATCTCAAGGCAAGTCATAGACATATTTTAGGAGCTACGGTGTACACATAAATCTTTTAAAGTTAACGTGAGTTCGACGAGTGCTATTTTGACCTCTCCCCCAGCCCCTCTCCTTGGAGGAGCTACGGTGTACACACAAGTCTTAAATAGCTGAAAAACCCAAGGTTTTACCCCACCCTAACCCTCCCCGTATGTAAAGGGGAGGGAACAAAATATCTGATTTCCCCCTTTTATAAGGGGGGATTAAGGGGGGTAATTCGACTTGTGTGTACACCGTAGCCTTTTAGGAGAGGGAGAGGTTTGTCGAACTCACGTTAAAGTTACTACGTAACGTAGGGAAGATTAATTTTTGCAGATCAATGCAACAAAGGTGCAGGTCAATGCAATAAAGGTGCAGGTCAATGCAATAAAGGTGCAGGTCAATGCAACAAAGGTGCAGGTCAATGCAACAAAGGTGCAAGTCGATGCAATCAAAGGTGCAAGCCAATGCAATAAAGGTGCAAGTCGATGCAATAAAGGTGCAAGTCAAAAACTTGTGTGTACATCGTAGCGGAAAGGGTTTTTTCTAAGCTGCTTTCCCCTTTACCCCTTACCTGAATGGCACTTCTGCAAGAAGTCTAATAATGGTAATGACTCTAGCTGCTAAATTTCTGCAAATTAGATAATACAGGACAGTTTACCTATGGATTCTCAGCATCGTCCATCTCCTGATTCTGAACAACAAACGACTTCTAGAAAACACAGGCGCGGTATCGGTGGTATTGGTTGGGCTATAATTGGTGCTGTTTTTTTTGGTAGCCTACTGGCGATAGGTATTCTACCCCGGTTAAGCCAAAAGTCGGAATTACAAGCAGCAGTCAAGGAAGCAAGCACAGTACCCTCTGTTAACGTAATCGCTCCCCGTCGCGCTACTGGTGCTACCAAATTGGAATTACCTGGTAGTGTTGTAGCCCAGAATCAAACGACCATCTACGCTCGCAGTACTGGGTATTTACGGCGGTGGTATGCAGATATTGGCGATCGCGTCCGAGCCGGTCAGTTGTTGGCAGAAATTGATTCACCAGACACCGATCAGCAAGTTCTGCAAGCGAAGGCAGAGGTAGTGCAAGCACAAGCGAATGTATCTCAAACTCGTGCTAATTTAGCTAAAAGTGTTTCCGATTTGAAGCAAGCCCGCGCTAATTTATTGATCGCACGTCAGAGTTGGGAGCGCTGGCAAGTTCTTGTCAAACAAGGTGCAGTACCTCAACAAGATGCAGATACAAAATATGCTACATATCAAGCTAATCTTGCCAGCGTTGAGGCAGCACAAAACACTATTAATTCTGATTCTGCCAACATCAAAGCAGCACAAGCTAACGCCTACGCAAGTCAAGCAAACTTCCAGCGTAATACTGTTTTGCAGTCTTATAAGAAAGTCACTGCTCCTTTTGCCGGAGTGATTACTGCACGTAATGTCAATACAGGTGTTTTAATTTCAGCAGGTAATGGCAACACCAGTAGCAGTACCAGCAACACTAACACTAGCAATAGCAGCCTTTATACGATTGCTGCTTATGACAATCTAAAGGTAAATGTGAGTGTTCCCCAAAGTTTATCACAGTCACTTCAAACTGGACAAACAGCACAAATTACAGTCAAAGAGTTACCCCAACGAGTGTTTACGGGTAAAGTAGTGCGTACTAGCAACGCTATAGACCCAACTACTCGTACTTTGCTGACACAATTAGAAGTACACAATTCAGACGCGACGCTGCGACCTGGGATGTATGCCAATGTCAGATTTGCCATTAACCGCACTAATCCTCCTTTTGTTGTGCCGGATAGTGCCTTAGTTGTTAATGCCGGAGGTACGCAGGTAGCAACTGTAACCAAAGACCATACAGTGCATTATCAAAAAGTGGCCGTTGGGCGAGATTATGGTACTGAAGTAGAAATTACATCAGGTCTGACAGGAAATGAATCGCTCATTGCCACTCCTACGGTTGATGAGACAGAGGGTTTGCGCGTGCAGCCAGTTGCAGAAAAAAAGTAGACTCAATAGACCTCTTGCAAAAGTCCCCTAACACCCCACCCCCAACCCCTCCCCGCCGGCGGGGAGGGGAGAATTTGACGTAAGTCAAAGGCGGGGTGGGGTTCTTTTTTTTGATTTATGCAAGAAGTCTAATGTATTTAATTCAGGAGTGCTGTTAGCGGTAGCGGGGCGTTGAGCCAGTACAATTATTACTTTTTTTACTCAGCACTCAGCACTGTTTAGGTGAGGTACACTAAACTCATCGGCGCGATCGCGCACCCAATGTTATCTCACTATGTGAGATAACATTGTTTTGTAATATGTCTTTGTGTGAGTATGAGTGTCATTCCCGAAAACGTTCTTTTGGCTTTAGCCGAAAAACGGTGCTTGTCTAACAGCGAGATCGAAGTGTTTTTATATGCTGTTGAGGGACAATCGCCAAATGCGATCGCGAAAGAATTGGCAATCAGTGCCGAAGCAGTACGCAAAAGATTAAGTGAAGTCTACAAGAAATTTAATGTTACTGGTAGCGGCCCAGGTAAGCTCACTAAGTTACAGCAAGTTATAGAATCTGAGTATCAAGCATCTTCACAGACTGAGAAATCCATTACCCAAAACCGTCAAGATTGGGGTGAAGCGCCTGGTGTCTGCTTTTTTCGGGGACGCATAGCAGAATTGTCTCAGCTAGCGCAGTGGCTCATTAAGGATAACTGCCAACTAGTGGCAATATTGGGAATGGGGGGAATCGGCAAAACTGCTTTATCTGTGAAACTGGCAAAGGAAGTTCAGGATAATTTTGAGTATTTGATTTGGCGAAGTCTCCGCAATGCGCCACCCGTCGCAGAGATGTTGGCAAGCCTAATCGGATTTTTATCTGATGAGAGGGAAACAAATTTGCCAGAAAGCGTAGATGGTAAAGTAACGCTGCTGATTCATTATTTACGAGAGCATCGTTGTCTTGTGGTATTTGACAATACAGAAACAATTTTACAATCAGGCGATCGCGCCGGACAATATAAACAAGAATACGAAGATTATGGTCAACTACTTAGGCGGGTAGGGGAAGAACCGCATCAAAGCTGCTTGGTGCTGACATCTCGTGAAAAACCAAAAGAATTTGCTTCTTTAGAAGGAGAAGCATCACCAGTCAGAACATTATCGTTACTCGGCTTAGGAGAAACAGAAGGGCAAGAAATTCTCCAAGATAAAGGGTTATTTGGCTCACAACAGGAATGGGCCAAGCTAGTTGAGAAGTATTCAGGTAATCCTTTAGCGTTAAAACTAGTTTCTGAGCCTATTCGGGAGTTATTTGGTGGTGATATCGCTGCTTTTCTAGCTGAAGGTGAGATCATTTTTGGTGACACTCGAAATTTACTAGACCAGCAATTTGAGCGCTTGTCAGAGATCGAAAAAGAAATCATTTATTGGTTAGCAATCAAGCGCGAGTTAGTTTCTCTCGACGAATTGCTCAATGATATTGTGCGTCCCTTGACCAAAAGGGAAGTGATGGAAGCGCTAGAATCTCTACGACGGCGATCGCTAATTGAACAAAGAACAGCACTTTTCACCCTCCAATCTGTGGTCATGGAATATATCACCGACCAACTGATTGAACAGATTTGTGACGAAATTACCACTCGTAATATTAGACTATTTATCAGCCATGCTTTAATGGAAGCGACGGCCAAAGATTATATTAGAAACACTCAGATTACCCTGATTATTAAACCAATTATAGATAGGTTATCAACTATTTTTAGATATGCTAAAAATATTGAACATCATCTATATCAAATTTTATTGTCCCTGCGACAGGTTCCCCAAATAGCAGGATATGCAGGTGGAAATCTGTTAAATATTCTTTCTCAATTACAAACTGATTTTAGCGGCTATGATTTTTCAAATCTGACCATTTGGCAAGCATATTTACAAAGTGTGAATTTGCATCGGGTAAATTTTGCCAATAGCGATTTAGCTAAATGCGTTTTTGCCGAAACATTAGTTAGTGTTTCGTCAGTAGCATTTAGCCCGAATGGAAAACTTTTGGCTACGGGTGATGCTGATGGCAAGACTTACTTGTGGCAAGTTGACGATGGAAAGCTACTGTTTACCTGTATTGGACATAGCAGTTGGGTAAAATCAGTTGCTTTCAGTCCCGATGGTCAAACTTTAGCTAGTGGCAGTGATGACCAAACCGTGAAATTATGGGATCTTCGTGATGGTAAATGCCTGAAAACCTTGCAGGGACATAGTAATTGGGTCAGGTCAGTTGCCTTTAGTCCCGATGGTCAAACTTTAGCTAGTGGCAGTGAAGACCAAACAGTAAAGTTATGGAATGTCCACATCGGCAAATGTCTGATAACTTTGCAGGGGAATACCAATCGAATTATGTCAGTTGCCTTCAGTCCCGATGGTCAAACTTTAGCTAGTTGCAGTGAAAAGCAAACAGTGAAGTTGTGGGATGTTCGTGATGGTAAATGCCTGAAAATTTTGCAGGGACATAGCAGTTGGGTAAGGTCAGTTGCTTTTAGTCCCGATGGTGAAACTTTAGCTACTGGCAGTGACGACCAAACCGTTAAATTATGGGATGTTCGTGATGGTAAATGTCTGAAAACCTTACAGGGACATACTAATCGGGTTTGGTCGGTTGCCTTTAGTCCCGATGGTCAAACTTTAGCTAGCGGTGGCGACGACCCAACAGTAAAGTTATGGGATCTTCGTGATGGTAAATGTCTGAAAACCTTGCAGGGGCATACCAATCGGGTCAGGTCAGTTGCTTTCAGTCCCGATGGTGAAACTTTAGCTAGTGGTAGTGAAAACCAAACAGTGAAGTTATGGAATGTCCAGGATGGTAAATCTTTGACAACCTTGCAGGGACATAGCAATCGAGTCAGGTCAGTTACCTTCAGCCCCGATGGTCAAATTTTAGCTAGCGGCAGTGAAAAGCAAACAGTGAAATTATGGGATGTCCGTAACGATAAGTTTCTCAAAATTTTGGAGGGGCATAACAGTTGGGTACGGTCAATTGCCTTCAGTCCTGATGGTCAAATTTTAGCTAGCGGCAGTGAAAAGCAAACAATTAAATTATGGGATGTTCAGACGGGACAATGCCTGAAAAAATTGCAGGAACATACCAATAGAATTAGATCGGTTGCTTTTAGTCCGAATGGTCAAATTTTAGCTAGCGGCAGTGACGACCAAACAGTGAAATTATGGGATGTTCACACCGGAAAATGTCTTCAAACCTTGAAAGGGCATACCAGTTGGGTAAGATCGGTTGCCTTTAGTCCTGATGGTCAAACTTTAGCTAGTGGCAGTGAAAACCAAAGAGTGAGGTTATGGGATATTTATACAGGAGAATGCATCCAAGTTTTGGAAGGACATAGCAATCGGATCAGATCGGTTACTTTCAGCCCAGATGGTCAGACTTTAGCTAGTGGCAGTGATGACCAAACAGTGAAATTATGGGATGTTTTCATGGGCAAGTGCTTGACAACTTTGCAAGAACATACTAATCGAATCTGGTCAGTTGTCTTTAGTCCCGATGGTCAGACTTTAGCTAGTGCCAGTGAAGACCAAACGATAAAATTATGGGATGTCCATAATGGCAAGTGCCTGAAAACTTTGCAAGGGGCTAATTGGGTAAAGTCAGTTGCTTTTAGTCCCGATGGTCAAACTCTGATTTGTGGTAGCCAAGATGAGACAATCAAGCTTTGGGATATATCGACGGGTGAGTGTGTAAGAACACTGCGATCGCCACGACCCTACGAAAAAATGAATATCACCGGGGTTACAGGGTTAACCGCAGCGCAGTTAGTGACGCTAAAAGCTTTAGGGGCAGTGCAAAATGGAGAGCAAAAATAAAAGGTAAAAGAATGAACTTTGCCTTTTTGCTTCATCCTTTTACCTTTTTTATGTACCTGATGCTTATTTCATGTTAGCCCTTGCATCCTTAACTGCGGCAAAGAAAAATAATCCTGTAAGTGGAATGCTTAATACCAGGATAATTGCCGTGGCTGTAAAACCAAAATCTGGTTGTCCGTAACCGAGTTCAAAAACCGAACCGACAGCTGCGATCGCACTTACACAAGAACCACCCAGAAATAAACTACTTTTTGGAGTTAAATACACTACTGCCCCCCTATGCTATTGGTTTCACCGCTTGATACGAGAAGCCATTCTTAGATAGCTCCTGGGCTAAAGTCAAGGAGTTTTCTACACGGTCTACAAATACCACGCCGTTAAGGTGATCCATCTCGTGCTGAATGCAGCGTCCCAGAAGGTCATTAGCCTTTAATGTTCGAGGACGACCGTATTCGTCTTTATAGGCGATTTCTACGACTTCGGGGCGCTTTACGTCTAAATATACGTTGGGAATGCTCAAGCAGCCTTCTTGGGCAACAGAGATGTCGCGGCTGACTTGTTTAATGGTGGGGTTAATCAAGACCAAAGGCTGATTAGCTGCGTTCTCTGGTTCCAGGTCGATGACAACTAGTTGTTTGTGAATTCCCACTTGGGGTGCAGCCAAACCAATGCCATCTTTGCTGTACATAGTTTGCAGCATTTCGCGCACTATTTGGCGAAGTTCGTCATCAACTTTAGAAATCCGCTTTGCAGCTTGACGCAGCACGCGATCGCCTAAATAATGAAGCTCCAAAGGTGGATTTTTTAACTTTTTTTTCTCGACAGCAATTTCAGAGGGCATGAGTCTCGATGGCTAGATGGTGAAAATTCCTACTATTTTCATTCTATCAATCTCAGTTAGAGGATGTTTAAAAAGTCCTGCACTATACCAAAAACCCATCTGCCATTCCTCTTTTTGTTTGCTTAACGGCAGACTGATGCCAAGAGTGAGAGGCTGTGAAACCCTTATTTTATCGTCAGTAAGGTTTGCTAAGGGTTAGGTCTCCGAGGTTCTATTGTTAGCAATAATACTTTTTAAATATCCCCTTAGACGTAGTAGCAATCTCCAAAATAATTATTGTGAAGTCACGTTGCACCAATACTTGCAGCGATCCTTTTATCAAGGCTGACATCATTAAACAGTACTTTTAAATGTGAAATCGATTATCATAGCAATTCTCTATGAAGATGCGCCTAATTATTTTGGGACATAGCGAATTATCTTCAAAAAACCTCCGTGTACCTTTGCGCTAACCTCTGCGTACCTTTGCGTTGAAAAAAAGCTAGGATTTGGCGCAGCTTTACAAAGAAACGGGATCAATCGTTTATCAGCCTATTTCTGACGCTTTGATTGCAACTAGGATTCCTATACAATTTTTCTTAGTAAAAAGATTTCTCTAATCAATTTTTTATTGAGAGAAACCTATGTTTAACAATATTTTCTCGCATCTTCACCACATTCATTAACTAAATATAATAAACACTTAAAACGAAGACCAACTATCTGTTCATAAAGGGGGTTTAATTTACACATAGGTGGAATGCGAAGTAAAGTCCGACCGAAAACTTTAACAGTTCTTTCAAAAGGGCAATTGGAAGGAATTATTTTGCACAATAGTCTGGCTAGATTAGAATTATGTATTTCTACGGACTCAAGCCGATCGCGGATCTGGTTTAATAAGCTATTGTCCAAATTGGCTTTGTTTAAGAAGTTCATAACTCAACTTTCCTTTAATTAATCTGTTGCTCCTATAAAATTACTCCGATATTCAGAGAAAAACATAGTATAAATACCAAAGTATTTTCCCACTTTTTGAGGTCAAGTTTAAATAACAGTAAAATTGCTGAGAAACCAGAACAGCTAGCCAATTATTATCAATAACTGTTAGAGGCAATAGTGAGTATATCTGTGGCAAATAGCATGAAGGATCGGGTGAATGGTCAAGACAGCAGGAGGACAGAAGAAGGAAATAGCAATAGATAAAAGCTGATATATTGGCAAACTTTGCACCATTGACTATAAATAGTGGTGTTGTTGACGCAAAGACGCAAAAGCTGAACTTATTGCTTTGGCGTTAAGTTCAAATTTTGAGGTGATGTGTGTTTAAATCTTTCACGAAACTTGATTATCTGCTGAAAGAAACTTTCCTCGGTTTATTGCGGGGAGGTTGGATGAATTGGGCCGCTGTCAGTACTGTGACGGTGTTACTGTTTTTATTCGGCTTGAGTCTGCAAACCTCTTGGCAAGTCGAAAAACTTCTTTATCAGTTTGGTAGCCAGCTAGAAGTATCAGTTTATCTGGAACCGGATACACGGATGGAAAGTATTGAGCCACTAATCGCTAAAATGCCAGAGGTAGCGACGATAAAAACCATTACCAAAGAACAAGCTTGGACTAAGTTAGTTAAGGAAATGAGAATTTCTGATATTGAGGGTGCTACCCAGCAGCTAGGTGAGAATCCTCTGGTTGATGAGATGAAGGTGAAAGCACGTAATTCTCAAGTTGTACCAACCTTAGCAACACAGTTGGCTAAATTACGAGGAGTTGAGACGGTGCAGTATGTGGATGAAGCAGTTAAACGCATTGCCCAGTTGCATCGGGGTCTGAACTGGATTACTTTAACAATTACGATGATTCTGACTTTAACAGCGATCGCAGTGACTACCACCACAATTAGGCTGATTGTCATGGCGCGTCGCCAGGAAATTGAAATTATGCAACTAGTGGGAGCAACTTCTGTTTGGATTTACCTCCCGTTTATTTTACAAGGAATTGCCTTTGGTTTGGTTGGTGGTGCGATCGCTTGGAGTTTCATTTCTGTGATTCAACAGTTTCTCGGTAAGTTGCTAGTCAATCAACCTGAGTTTATCCAAGTCATCACCAACAGAGTGCAACTCACTCCAGCAGAAATTTTATTATTGCCTCTGATTCTTTTGAGTTTCGGTGCAGGTGTAGGATTAATGGGGAGCTTATTTGCTGTCCGACGTTTTGCTAAAGGATAGTCATTGGTCATTGGTCATTTGTCCTTTGTCCTTTGTCATTGGTCATTTGTCCTTTGAACTTGGAACTTCGACCTCGGAACTCAGAATTTTGACTTCTGAACTCAGAACTTCGACCTCTAAACTCGAAATTTCCAAGATTTTAAAAGAATAACTGAAGTTTTGCTTGAACGAATATGAAATTAAACCTATATATCAACTTAACAAGGCTAATCAAATGACCAATGACAAATGACAAATAACAAATGACCAATGACAAATGACAAATGACAAATGACCAATGACCAATGACAAATGACCAATGACAAATGACAAAATAACTATGAAATCACAATGGGAATGTTTTTTGCAGAATCTCGGTGTTTGGGAAGGTTCATTTACTAATTTTTCTCCCCAAGGAACACTTTTGAACGATACTCCTAGCCGTCTTTCCCTAGAACATTTGAACAATAGCCAGAAAGTGCGCCTAACTCTGAGCCGTTCGGGGCAAGATATAATCAGAGACTTTAATACCGTGGGAGGGGGTCTGCTGTTTTTTGAAAATGGTTCATTTTCTGAAGGTTTAATTCAGCTAGGGCCATTTTCCGAATTTGGTGGAGAACTCGCTTTTGTTCATGAAAATCGCCGCTTGCGTCTGGTACAACTGTTTGATACTACCGGTCAGCTAAAGGAATTAATTTTAATTCGAGAACATCTAGCTGGAACCCCAGCAGATGAACGTCCAACTTTACAGATAAATGATTTGTTGGGAGAATGGCAAGGCCAAGCAGTGACAATATATCCAGATTTGCGTTCGCGTAGCGTCTCCGAAGGAGATTCGCCTGATACTTACTCTACAATCTTCAAATTACAACTTGATGATGCTGGGCGATTAATTCAAAGTACCTCTTTTAGCGATCGCACAATTACCTCAACTGCTACTATCAAAGGCCCGATTGTTCTCTTTGACCAAGACCCACAAAAGCAGGTGCAAGTATTGTTTTTACCAGATGGCGCTTCTGCAACTTCACCTGTCAAGGTGCAGTTACGCCAACCATTTTTTCTGGAAGTGGGGTGGTTAATCCAGCCAAACCTTCGCCAACGGATGATTCGCAGCTACAACGAGAAAGGCGAATGGGTTAGCTTGACATTAGTCACTGAAGAAAGGAAGCTTTGATATCATGTCCGCTTGATTACTTATCAAATATTTAACTGTTGCCAAAATGTGGGTAATGACAAAGCTTTATTTATGTATATTCAAATAGCTGTAGTTGCGATCGCATTCATCTTAATAGCTGGAGAAAATCTAGAGGCCGTTGCAGACTCGCAATCTTCTACTGAAGATAGTCCTAGTAGTATTGTGGCAACAAAACCAACTTTGGAAATAGAGGGAGGATATGCAAAATATGGTGACTATATCGGATTAACTCCAGTAGATAACCAGTCTGCCGAGTTTTCCCAAATTTCTCAAAGAATTGTCAAAGATATCCAGATTCGTTTTGTTAACAACAAAGATCGATTACTCGATGAAAAAGGTCAGCCGATCAAAGGACGTACCCGAAAAGATTTTATCATTGGTCTGCTGAAACTCAAACCTGGTGAGGTATTTCGTGAAGATTTACTAGAAGCAGACTTGCAACGATTGCGGAGATTAGAGTCATTTAATGAAGTCAATGTTTATCGCCAAGAAGATGCCAATAGCGTTAATCTCATTTATGAAATCAAAGAGCGTAATTTCCCTTCTCTAATTTTCGGAGGCGGTAATAACGACGATGTTGGATTATACGGTCGGGTAGGTTATAGAGATGAAAATATCAGCGGTGTTAACGATAAATTAGATACAATTGTACAAATCAGCGGTCAAGATGTCCAATTTAATGGTCAGTTCATTAGTCGTTATCGTCCTCAAGAACCAAACCGCTTAGGCTACAGCATCAGAGCTTTTCGTACTCGTAATACATCGGGAACTTTCAACGACGATATCAGATTGTCTAACGGTGACAAAGTACGCGAGGGAAGGTTTGGCGGTTCTGTAGGAGTTTTAAAATCTTTTGATCGGTGGGATGCAGCTATAAGTTTGAACTATACCAGAATTAGCTTACGCGATCGCGACTATAACGTTACACAGGTAGATAGATTAGGGAGTCCTTTATCTCTTAGCGGTACTGGCATTGATGACTTATATACAGTATTATTTTCTGTATCCAAAGATCAACGCGATCGCCGAGAAAATCCGACTCAAGGATCGATTCTCACTCTCAGCACAGAACAAGCAATTCCGATTGGACTGGGTAATATTTCTAGCAACCGCCTACGGGGAGATTATATTCAGTATTTACCAGTCAGTTGGATCGGTAATGGTAGACCAACTGACAATCCAGAAATGTTGGCGATTAATTTCCAAATTGGTACGATTCTGGGAGACTTTCCACCAGCTGATGCTTTTAATATTGGTGGACTAAATTCTGTCAGGGGTTATGGTTATGGAAAAGTTGCCAGTGGTCGGAGTTATGGTTTAGCTTCTGTGGAATATCGTTTCCCAATTTCTTACTCAATCGGAGGAGTTGTTTTTACTGACTTCGCCTCAGATTTCGGGTCTAGCGAAACCGTGCTAGGAGAACCAGGAGTGCTACGAGATAAACCCGGAAGTGGCTTTGGTTACGGCTTAGGATTGCGCGTCAAGTCATCCTTTGGACTGATTCGAGGTGATTTCGGAATTAGCGATCGAGGTGAACTTAGATTTGAGCTAACTACAGGTCAACGATTTTAACGGGTGGCAAAAAAGTTCTAGAAAACTACTGGAGATTGCTTAATAACACACTCAGGGCTGCTTGAGTGTGTCTAGTCCAAAAGGACATAATCAAGACATTGGAGATTACTTACACATTTGTAACGTGCGGCGATCGCTAGCTGCGATCGAATTTAACCGATAAAAGTCTTGCAGAGCCAAAG
Source organism: Nostoc sp. DedQUE05 (assembly GCF_034530955.1). Taxonomy (NCBI): domain Bacteria; kingdom Bacillati; phylum Cyanobacteriota; class Cyanophyceae; order Nostocales; family Nostocaceae; genus Nostoc; species Nostoc sp. DedQUE05. The sequence continues at coordinate 85,237 of NZ_JAVRCB010000020.1, forward strand.
AGTAAGCATAAGAATTTGACTCATCCTCACCAACCTTGGGCAGTCTATTGCTTGTAGCTACCTGATTCGATTGTTCAGAACTGGCTTCATTTGACGAAGTATTAACCGTCATCGCCAACTCTCCTGATGGGTTGATTGTACCCTGAAAGCAATTTAACTCTGATTGGGGCATATACAACGCACCCTTTACCTTGTCTTGCTGCTTTTGAAATATGATATAACCTTGACCAAGCTGGTTTGGCTTTGGGGATTGACCATAAAGGTAAATCCCATCTTTTACAGGAAAACTTCCTTTTGGTAAAACTCTGGCGCTTTTTGTAGTTCCCCCATCGTCTGGAAGCAGCGCTGTGGTTGTAGGTACTGTTTTTCCGTCTCCAGAAGCCGCATTCAGTTGACTTCTTTGATCTCGAACTTTTCTGAGCTGCGATAAAAGAGAGTTTTCCGAGGTTTTGTGAATCTGAGCCGATGATAATCGAGAATCTGTAAATGATGTTACTTGAGTTTGCTTGGATATAAGGCCCAAACCGAGAAGTAAGCCTAAGCCCGCGAGGGGAATTCCCCACTTCCGGGGAGATAATAACTGATGAAGGTTGTTAAGCACCCTACTTCTCCTGTTAAAAAACTAACTAAGTTCTCTAGAACTTACTTAAATCATAACCAAGTCTTAATTGTTAAAGACTTTATCCACGACTTATATTACTATTGTTCAAAAAAGAAAACTGTCAAAAACAAAAGTTTTTATTGGATTTGGTTCTACAATCTTAGATTAGCATCAGTTAGAGTCTTTATAACAGAGGGTAGAAGGCAGTTTTTGCTGGGGCAGGAGTCAAAAGGCAGGAGTAACCCACCTTTAAAAGCATGAGATTAAAGTAAGGGACTTCCAGAAAATAAAATATACAGGCTATAAGAATGATAATCATTCCGAGGGTTAGTGTTTGACTTTCTGATGACAAACTGCGGTCTAACGTTACCCTTGGGTGTGTAGATATCTTGAGTTTGTCGCGTACAGCATTCACGGATTCTACAGGACTAAACAGGCAGACACCGAACAAAGCGCGTAGGCGTAGCCCGCCGTAGGCATCGCGCCCGTTGTTTAAGCCATCGCTAAAAATTAGCTGTATCTCTTGCTGTGTTAGAACCCTGGCGCGACCATGACGGTTTATTTTCATCGTTAGACTGTAGACCCTGCGATTCACAGCTGACAACGATTTAACACAGATTAATCGGAATTATTTAACCGAGATTAGCGATCGCAAATTAATGAATAATTTTGAGTGCAAAGACGACCCAATTTCTCGCATCAGCCCACAAAAGTTACATATCTCTTTGTGAAAAAATCCCCATAGCGATCATTAAAAACGTCATTTAGAATGTCATACTAAAAATTTTACTTAGGTCTAATTCTCCCGCATAAAGCTCAGTTGGTTGGATAGAAGCTTGGGGTAATCCCCACGGTTGAAACTGTGTCGAAGTGGGAGAAGTTTGGATTTTGAATACTTGCGGGCTTGAACTTACTGTCGGAGATAAAGTTATATTAAATACATAGTTTGGGGCGCCGAGAACATCAGTGCTAGGGAGGGTATTTACAGTAAACGTTTTTGCCAAGCCATATATTACATTAGTTGTAGTAGGAGGATTAATATAGCTTGGACGACTGCCTTGATAAGAAGCAAAACTAGGATAGTAAGTTTTAGTGGTAGTACTGTATTCATAAGTAGCAAAGGAAATTGCTACCACCTTTTTACCGATTACTCCCATCAACAAAGCTAACTGCGCCTTATTTGGGGTCGAAATACGCCCTGTAAGGAATATATCTCCCACTGGCGAACCATCCCATTGAACATTACTAAGCACTGCTACAACAGGGTAATTATATATCCCGGTTCCGCCAGGACTTGGGCGACTGGTGGGATCGATTACGTATTGATCTGCGACTAGAGCTAAATCACCAATGCTTAATGTCTTAATAAACCCAAGAGGTTTATAGGTATTTGGCTGGAAATTGTAACCTTGTTGTACATCTAAAGATTTGTTAATACTCACAGCGAAGACCGGAGTAGTAAAACCTATTGAACACGCTATACAGCCTAGTAATAAAGCTTTACTCAACAGCATAAGTTTTTCCAAATAGTAAATAGATGGTTTGAGTCTTTTTTAAGGTATAAACTCATAAGATTTATACTTGCATGAATCATGCTACAACTCCATATTTAAACAAATTTTAATAGATATGATGTGCTACGGAATGTAGCACCAGGTTTTGTTTTTAGTGTTGAAAAAAACGTATTTAAAACAGTGATTATCGCCAAAAAGAAGGCCGAGGATTATTTGAAATAACTATTAGAAAACAGTGCAAATAAGCAAGTCGGTACAATAAAACCAAACTGTGTAAATAAAAGTAAATAACGCTCAAACTCATTCTCCCCCTGCTAAAAGCTCTCTGCTTTTGTCTTATGCCAACAATATTTATTTACGCTGACTTACTTAAACCCGACTCTACTAACTGTAAAAGCGGATAATATTCGCCGTCTACGCGAGTTGATGAATAAGGGACTTCCAAAGAATAAATTGTTCCAGAAAACTAATCTTTTGGCAGAAAATTCAATCATTTAGGACTTACGCACTATACAAATCAACCAAAACGTGTACTACGGTATTTAGTCTTTTCAGAGGCTTCAGATAACCCTGATTTATTCCGACATTTGCGATCGCTGGATGCAAAACATGGCTAAAATACCCAAATTGTGTTTAGTACTTATGTACGATGCGTAAGTCCTATCATTATTACTGAATTTACTACAAAAAGGAGGGGAGAAAGCGGCAGCCATCGGCTGCCACTTTCTCCCCTATAATAATGATTATCATTATTTTAAATGGAATGTTTTATTTTTTGGAAGTCCCTAAGAAGAATTGTATCTGGCTACACTCTACTCAATATACTTCCTGCCTCAAAATGTAGAAAAAAACTTATGAGCGCAAGGCTTTTACTGGATCGATCTGGCTAGCACGCACGGCGGGAAGCAAACTAGCTCCCACCCCCACCAGTAGCGCTGAACCCACTGCTAGCACTGCAATTCTGCTATCAAACTTATAGGGCAAGCTAAAGGTATCGGTAATTACAACAGTCAATCCATGCACTACTCCTAGAGCCGCTGTTCCTCCTATTAGACTTAAAAGCATCGCCTCTAAAATAAATTGCAGCATGATTTCGCGTTGGGTTGCACCTATAGCCCGTCTCAAACCTATTTCAGCAGTTCGTTCATTTACAGAGGCAATCATAATATTCGCAATTCCAACACCGCCAACCAAGAGCGCGATCGCTCCTACTGCTGTTAGACCTTGAGAAGCCATCTCTAGAGTTTTCTGCTGCTGTATAATATCTGATACATTATTCCAAAATTTAAATTTGTAACCTGGAAATCTTTGTAACAGTAACTCCTCTGCTTGGTGGCTTAACTCTTCCACATCTGCAAGTGCATAAGGGCGCATTTGGATGCTCCCAATGTCGCGGCTACCAGTCGAAGCGTTGTAAATAGACATCGGCACATACAGTTGACCCGCCGGAGGTGCATTTTCATTTAAACTAGTTTCTACCACCCCGATCACGATATAGGGTCTGTCTCCAGCATAAATCAGCTGCCCTACAGGTTCTTGCTTTTGAAAAAGTTGTTCTGCCAGCAATCGATCGATTACAATTACCGGGCGGTAGTTGGCAAAATCTTCTGATGTGAAAAACCGTCCTGATACTAAAGATATCCCTGAAGTCAACAAAAAATCTTGAGAAACAGGTGACAAGGTTGGAATAAATTCCTTGTCCCGAAATATAGTTGGTGTAGAACCAGCCCAATTAAAAGAACTGATCGCTTGCAAACCTACCATTCGCTGTCGTAAGAATTCCATATCTTCCAACTTGAGTTGGGTAGCTTCACCACCAGAATCCCAATTTGGATAAACTGAAACTTGAGGCGCGCCTCGTTTTGCTAATTGTTGAGCGATCGCATCTCGGCTAATATTACCAACCTGAAGTGTAGCGCTGACAGCAGCCACACCCATAAATACCCCCAGAGTAGTCAGAGCAGAACGCAAGGGGTTTCTACCTAAAGAGTGAAAGGTAATATTTAATAAGTCAAAACCTGAAAGAGCCATAATAGTTGCTTTGCTCTAGCTTGGGGATTGGGCAGAGGGGCAGAGAGGCAGAGGGGCAAAGAGGAAAAATTTACTGCAACTTCTCCTCTGCTCCCCTGCTCCCCTGCTCCCCTGCCTTAACTGGCGTTCCTGGCTTGAGTTCCGACTCAACGGGGGGCAGTATAACTTGTTCGCCGGGATGCAAACCAGAGGTTACTTCTACATTCATTAACCCTTCCAATCCTAGATTAATGGTGCGTTTTTGAGCATGATTTTGGCTATCTAGAACCCATACAAACGGGTGTGGTTGCGATCGCACAATTGCCTCTGTCTTCAAAACTACTACGTTCTGCCGTTGCTGCAACACAACCTCGACATTTACCCTGCTACCAGGGAGCAGTGTGCGAGTCGGGCTATCAAGCTCAACCGTTGCGGGTACTGTTGGTTGCTCTGATTGTTTTGAACTACTACCATCTTGTTTTTGGGCTTCAGGGCTGAGTGCTTGAGGATACAAGCTTTTTACGCGTCCAGAGAATCTCCTTGCATTCGGCCCGATCGCATTAATGCGGGCAAGTTGGTTGACGCGAACTTGAGCAGCGTTGAGGGTAGAAAGCTGGAGTTTCACTAAAACTTTTCTGGGATCGCCCAAAGTGAGCAGATTGGTACGCAACTCGACCCCATCACCATTTTCTACATTCACACCCAAGACTACGCCATTCAATGGTGCAGTCACAATATTATCTTGGAGTTGCTGCTGAATAAGTTGGCGCTCCAATTGCAAAGTCTGAATTTTGAGAGCGGTTGTACGTGCCTCTGCTTGACTATCTCGCAGGCTAGCGCGAGCAACGCGTACAGTATCTTCCTGCGTTTTGGCTTGTTCTTGGGCAATAGCTCCCTCTCGCACCAAGGGAGCAAGCCTCTGGAGTTGTTTTTCTTCGGCTGTTAATCGTTCTTGAGCTTCAATAATTTTCTCGCGACTACGTGCTAGGTTGAGTTGCTCTTGTTGAATTTGTAATTGCTGATTGGTAAGAGCAACTTTTCGTTCGGGGTAGCGCAGGGTCAGCAGCACTTGACCAAGTTTTACCCTCTCACCAGGTTTTACCATGACTTGTTCTACCGCACCCTCTTTTGGGGACTTCAAGATTCGCTGTTCCCGTAACTCAACAGTACCGCTCTCATTGATTGTGGTTTCAACATTACCTCGCTCCACGGTTAACAAGCGTACTGCTAATGGTTCGGGAGGTTGATTTAGAGCTAAAAAGTAGGTTAGCCAACCGCCAGCACCAGCTAAAGCCAAAACTCCTGACCAGGCTAGCCATCGACTTGGGATATTAAATTTAGCTTTTTCATATTTCCAGTTCATGACAACTCGATCCAGTGAGTTTGCAGTTGATTGCAAGTGAGGCTTTCACCGCAGATTAATGTTGGTTGAAGAATCTCATAGCGAGAGATCGAACACGATAAGGCGACTGTTGTCCAAAACGCGGCAAAAATTTGAACTGAGATAATTTCGTAGACCAGAGTAATAATCAAGCCACCAGAAAGCGGGCCAGGCGATGAGCATAAAACTTGCTCCTGCTTGACGCATTCGTTCCAGTTCCCGGATGGCGATCTCGTCATTTAGGGGCGCTCCCCAGTAGTGACCCTCATGTTCTAAAAAGGGCAGGGCATCGAATTGCGGCAGAATCTCGCAGCCCAATTGATTTTCATCGACCAAAATCAAACGCTTCCCGGCGGGAATCACAGATGTAATTTCCTGCATCGCAATTTGTAGGCGTTCTGACCAGCTCAAATTAAGTTCAGGTATCAATTCAGACGTGAACTGACTGCGACGCATACTTATATGCAACAGGCGCTCTGCTAGCCACTGACGATAAGATGCATCCTCTGCACGTGGCGACTTTAACAAATAAGCGATCGCATCAGTACGTTCTGCGATCACACCAAGTGGGCCTGTTCCTCCAAAACTAAAATTAATTTGGGAATCTTGTTCAATGTGATATCGGACTTGGGCTAGTTGTTTAGCAATAAAGAAGAGATCGAATTGCGCCGCCATACGTAAGTATAAGTTCAAATCAAGCATATACTTCGAGTGCGGTGCGTCGATTCCCCCAACCATTGCCAGCGCATTAGCGCGAAACACGATCGCTGAACATAGCAAAATCCATTTCCGCCCATCAGCAATTTGGTGGATGAACTCTAGACCATGAATTGACCCTTCTGGAAAGTTATCTGAAAGCTCTCTGCCTGTCATATGCACTGGAACACCATTAGTGTCGATAATTTCAGCTTGCGCAACTGAAAAACCAGCATCTGGATGGTTGTCTAATGCTAAGACAGATTCATGGATGAAGTTGGGCAGCAGAATGTCATCGTCCGACAAGAGAGCTAGATAGGGACTAGAATTTACCTCAATAGCTCGCTGCCAATTGCGAAACATTCCAATATTCGTTTCGTTGCGTATATAAGTGATGCGCGAATCCGCAAATGAACATACAACTGCCTCTGTATCATCGCTAGAAGCATTATCTAAGACAAGAACTTGAAAATCTGGATAGTCTTGTGCCAATGCGCTCTGCAAGCTAGTTTTTAATAACTCCGAGCGATTGTAAGTTGGAATTACAATGCTAACTTTGGTTTGAAGTGCCATGTTTTTATAATTACCGCCTTTTTAACTAAAAATTTTTAAATATAGCAAGGGACTGGGGACTGGTGACACTTCGACAAGCTCAGTGCATCGCTGGGGATTGGGTGAAAAGTCTTGTTGTGTCTAAGTTTTATCATCTGTTAATGTCCTAACCACGAAGGCTTGTGCTATAAAATTAAACAGACATACGTAAATCAAAGACAACCAAGCGCTCATTATCTAAAACACAGCGAAACTTAGTACGTAAATAGCAAGCGAACTCAGCATAATAATCAAACCACCAGAAAGCTGGCCATCCAAACACGATGAAACTTGCTCCTTTCCGGTACAGTCGTTCAAACTCCTTAATGGCAATGGCATCATCTTTTGGCGCTCCCCAATACATCCCATCTTTTTCTAGAAAGGGAATTGATTGGCATTTGTCCAGAAGCTGACCAGATCCCCATTCGTTCATGTCAACTAAAATGTACCCTTGCCCGATTGGAATTAAGGGAGTTAGTTCCGGCTCCAACGCGCCCAGACGTTGGATAAACTCATACTCAGAACCCTTCCAACGCTCAAAAGCATCTTCGATTTGAATGTCGTGCTTGTGTAAAGACTCGCACAAAGCTTTTATATGATTGTGATATTGGCTAAGTTGCCAACTATAAGTAAGCTTGCTAGTGCCATTATCACCATGAATCCGATATAGGGCTTGGTACTCAGCAATGCGCTTGATGCTACCGAAAAAAGGAGACAAAAAAGTTAAGTACGCATCAGCGTTAAGAGAGTAGTAAATATCGTGCAGGGGAAAAATTTTCTCTAAATAGCTACGCGACCAGGCATTGCCGCTCGTGGGTGAGAAGACATAGCTTTCAATGCTACCTTGGAGATGCGCCTCGCGTAAATCTCCTTCTGGCAGAGGTCGATCGGGAATCAATTTTCCCAATGGCTTACCATCAGCATCTATTGCGGATAAAGGCCAGTGTACCTGTACTATATTCGGATCGCCCAGCAGTTCAACGGCTCTGGCGATCGCATCAGGCAGCAAAACATCATCTGCATCTAAAAAACAGACAACCTCACCACGGCTTGCGGCAAAACCGACGTTGAATGCAGAACCCTGTCCGCCATTTTCTTTTAGCAGAGGGATAATCTCTTCCCCATAATTGGTAATGATTTGCTGTGAGTCGTCTGTTGAACCATCATCAACCACAATCACTTCTAAAGGCTGATAGTTTTGATTGAGAGCGCTATCAATTGCCTCCTTCAGAAAACGTTCATAGTTGTAGTTGGTGATGATAATACTGGCTAGAGGCTTGTTCATGAGCGTAGGTCAAATACAATCAGATGGTCATTTTGTAATACACAGGGAAACTTTTGCCGTAAATATTCATCAAATCCGGTGTAGTATTCCAGCCACCAAAAGGTGTGCCACAAGAAAACGATCGCACTAGCACCAGTTTGGTATAGGCGATCGAATTCTCGAATAGCTGTGTCGTCATCTACTGGACGTCCCCAATACCAACCATCGCGTTCAGTAAAGGGGATTGTTTGAAAACCTTTGATGATTTCGTTACCGTTCAGGCGGTCTTCATCGACCAAGATAAAAGATTCCTGTGGCGATATCAGAGTTTTGAGTTTTTCTCTTACCTCGTACAGATGACCAATGTGATTCCGCTCTATGGCAAAACTTAAGTCTCCGTACAGTGAAACCAAGTTCCATTTTTTTTGAATACGCTCGAGGCTCTTGGCGGATTGTTCAAGATCCCATCTCATGAAAAAATAATCGAGGTCTTCTGGATGAGGAGGATAAGGGTGCCAGAAATGAACAACAGATTTCGGCTCAAAGACAACTGGAATTTTGGCATTATATAAAGCCAAACTAGAATCGAAATGATCTAGAAAAATAACATCTTCATCGAAAGGAGAGACTCGATCAAAAACACTTCGACGGTAGAGCCGACAGTGAGCCTCTCCAGCTAACTGTATTGTCCGGCGATGAGTTCCGCGATCGAGTTGCTGCTCGCTCGTGGCTGGAAGGACTTCCCATTTAACGCCGTCGGCTGTTTGTACTGACCGAACCTGACCCTGGTTTGGGTCCCAATGAACGTTTGTTGCTCCTAAAGGCCCCTCAATAATCCGGGGCACAGCTACATCAGCTGGTTGTTCTTCGCAAGCGGCGATCAGATGGGATAACCAACCTTCCTCAACAAGAACATCATTCTCAACGAAGCACAAAAAATCATCGTTAGCTTCCTGAATTACCAAGTTTCTTAATTGGTTGGGCTGCAAATAACAATCTTTGTAAATGACTTTGACATTACTGCGACCTTCTAATACCTGTTCCATCTGCTGCCAATACACTTTTGGAGTATTGCAGTTTACTACAATCAGGTTAAACGGGATGTGGGTGTAGTTGAAAATTCGCTGTAAAGATTCAGCTGCTAAGGTAAATTGTTCGCGAGGAAAGAATCCGATAGTTACTGTTGACATAATATATCTCCTATACTCAATGACAGTTAATTCATTGCCGCCTCTAGCAGAGACGAAAGAACTTTATCTGAGTCAAAATATTCCTCTGCTAACCTGCGTGCTGCATACTTGTGTCGCTCATAGTCAGCGTTGATGGCTTCTACACCTTTGACTGCCTCCTGTTGGTCGCAAAAAGTTAAAATCCCTTCTTCGATCGGCAACCAATCGCTTAAACCTGTGTCTTGAACTAGAATTGGCTTACCGGAAGCGAGATAACAAACGCTGCGATCGCTAAACCAGCCACCTTTGGTAGCAACATAACCCTGTTTTGCGACTCCAAACTCAGCGCGGGATGCTTGGACAAATTTCTGGTAAGATTCTGGTGTAAAGGAGGCAATCCATCCGGGAATCACTTCCCAGCCATACTGTGATAGTTGATCGGGAAAGCCACCGCTTAAAGCAATCCGAAATTGCTGTTTGGTGAGTTGCGGTATATCTATAAATTTTAAGAACTCTTTATCCTTATTGCCGTAGGTGACTCCTTCGTATACCACCTCTCGATAACTGTGCCACTGCATAATCGAACTGAAGTGAGTGGTATGATTGTCTTCAATTACTGGCCAGTAAGGCAGTGCTACTGGAGGTAATGTCTTTTGCCAATGCCTACCGTTTGTGGGAATAAGACAGTCCTCAGCACCAATGCGTTGCCCAATCGTGAAGAGGCGATCGCAACGTTCAATTGTCTCTACTAATTCCGAATTACCGCTAGCAATCTTAATCTGCGTAAAACCTGGATCGGCGTCAATGTAGATGCGGCGCTGCGGCCATCCATACTCATCTCTCCAAACAGAAAGTGGAGAGCCACGAACAATCATTAAATCAGCTTGGGAACAAACATCGTTAAACTCGTCAACTGCCATCCCTATTGAGCGAGAGCCAGCGCGGTAAATCCATTGGTTTGCAAAGCCAAGCGGTTCCAGGCAGTTTGTCACATAATTGCTGGGATAGTCTAACTCGGTTGTGAATTCTTCAGTCTGCCAGTTATAAACCCACGACTCTAACCCGCATTCTTCTAAGTAGAAGATATCATGCCCAAGCGCACGCAGACCCAGGAGGTATTGCAGGTCAGACCAGGCGTTGCCTCCTATGGGAAACCGACCAATAGCACTAGCAAAAATAATAATCATCCTATTTTAAATTTGTTATATGTTTTCATTAGATTTATTAGCTGATGATTTTTCCTTCTCCAGAGGCAGTCAGACTCGAAATTGAGATAGATGCGTGCTTAAAACTGTTTCCAGTAGTCGAGGTAGCACCACTTTGTAACTAAAGAATTGTTCGGCTAATTCCCTTGCTGCCTGACAGTGAGCTAGATAATTTGTATTGACGCGCTCGATGCAATCTACCGCTTCCTCCAAAGATGAAAACGCCAACACACCTTGCCCCGTCGGCAGCCAATCGCTAAATCCGGTATCTTGTAAGATGGCGGGACGACCAGCAGCGAGATAACAAACACTGCGATCGCTAAACCAACCGCTACGGGTTTTGACATAAGCTTGTTTGGCAACGCTAAATTCTCCACGGGAGCCAGTCAGATAAGTTATGTAGATTGACAGACTAGCGCTAATTTCCTTGCCATCTCGAACTAACCAACCTGCTGCCTTTAAAGATTTCGTAACCTCTGCTATTTCTGCGTCCTTGCCAGCAAGAGCGAGTTCGAGTTTCTGCGAACAGTGGCTAGGGAGTTCCAGCAAACGCATGAATTCTCGATCTTTCTGCCCATAATCCTCACCTTTGTAAGTCACACCTCCATAAGCATTCCAATTAGCAATTGTCGTGAATGGTAAATCTGCGCGTTCTGCGCCACTATCTTCGGGAATAAGTATCGAACTTTTCCATATCTCTGGTACAACAGGCGGTACGGTAGGGAGCCATTCAATTCCATCACTCGGTATGCCGCAATCGGGTTGTCCAATATTAACGCCATAACTAAAGTAGGCGTGATAATCGTTACGACCCTCGGCAGCGAACGTCCCAATCTGGGTAAAGAATGGGTCCATATCGATTAATACTCGGTGTTTGCATAAAATAAATTCAGATAACCAGCAAACTCCACCGATATTTAATAGCAGATCCGCCGTCTTGAGCATCTGCTTTATTTCTTGCCAATCTGCACCGTAGACATCTCCTGTATCCCGATTTACATAGCAGACTGTTGCATTCACGCCATAACTATGTATTAGCGTTTGGACTGCGTGAAGTCCAAAGCCTGGGTCATCAGTGTAATTGTGGGCGATGGGGTTATAGCAAGACCCAGCCCAGCCGCTTTCCTCCAGGTATAAGATTTCATGTCCCAAATGATGTAACCCTAAAACATAATGAAAGTAGGCTAAGAGATTGCCAGCGACTGGATGTCGAATCATATATCCGCAAACAACAATGCGTGCCATGCTTAGAACCCCGCTCGTTCCATGAGACTGCCAATCACTTTCTCTGCGGCAAAGTACTCTGAGGCAATTTCACGAGCTGCCCGACAATTGCCTTGGTAGTCGCTTTCGATCGCGTCCACTGCCGCGAGAATATCTTCCATAGTGTTGAATGCAAATAATCCCTTCCCTGTAGGCAAGAACTTGCTAAATCCTGTTTCTTGTGTTATGACAGGACGACCTGCCGCTAAATAGCAGACAGAGCGATCGCTGAACCAGCCAGTGCGAGGACGAACATACTGATCCTTTGTCACGGTGAACTCGCCTAGAGAGGCACAAATATAGTTACGATAGGCGATCGGATCGGATAATGCCCTAGCACAAACAATCCGCCAACCGTGATTAATCATTTCAGCTTCCTCTTGAGCATTAATACCTTCAAGAGCAAGCTCAAGCGGTAGCAAAGATTTTGTTGGAAGGTCTATGAAACGCCGGAATTCTCGGTCTTTGCGCCAGTAATACTTCTCCCCCTGCCAAAGGATATCATTGTCCCAATGCTCCCAGTTTGAGATAGTTGTCAGAGCTGAGTCCAAAATTGGTGGACTATCGGTAAACCACCAATCGAGGCAAACTGGCGGTCGCGTCGGATGCCACTGGTATCGATCGACGGGTACAAGACAGTCGGGCGCTCCAAGATTCTCGCCATAGGTGAATAAGTAATTGTAAGCATCAAGTTGCTCAATCTTTTGAGCGTCATTCTCAGCTACTTTAATCTGATCGACCATCGGATCGGTTTGTAAATATATAAGACAGGCTATATCGTCGTGCTCACTACGTAGGGGATGGTATCCACATAGATTGATGACTGCATCCGCTTCCTTGTATAATTTTGCCAATCCCATTAAGTCACGTGCTCCCAGGGTTGCATCTCGCACTCCTGGAGGACGGAAAATCCAACGATCGCCCAAACCGATACTATCCATGTATTGGGCAAGATAGCGCACATTTGCTGAATATTCTGATGTATGCCAGCAGAAGGTAATGGGATCTAATAGTTCGCTATCAGTATCCTCGACGTACCAGACATCGAAACCTAATCGCCGCAAGCCTGCTAGATAGTGGAGCACTTGCCAAGTCATGCCTCCAAATGGGAAGGATGCTAGCATTCCCCAGACGACGACTATTCCCCGATTAGCAGGCGGATAGTCAAAAGAAAGGATCATTGGGTTCACTCCATCGATCGTTGAAATTTAAGAGCATAGTTGAGGATGCCATTCAAAGTTTGTTTAGCTTCAAAATATGTTTCAGCAATTTCCCTTGCTGCTCGACAGTGCTTTTCATAATTGGTATTTATTGTTGCTAAAGCATCAGCTGCTTCACTAAGCGTCGAGAACCGGAACATCCCCTCGCCATCGGGTAGAAAGGAACTCGATCCAGTATGTTGAACAACAACAGGTTTCCCGCTTGCTAAATAGCAGAGGGTGCGATCGCTAATCCAGGCATTTTGAAACTTCATGCATGAAGGTTTAGCGCAACTAAACTCTCCTCGCGACATTTGGATGTAAGATTGATACCTATCTGGACTGCTAGCCATTTTGTAGGCATGACCCACCCGCCAACCATAGCTCTCCAGCACTTCTCGATCCTCTGCGTCTCCTTTATAATCAGTAACATCAGACGGTACGGTATTGTTAGCTTGCCAGCTTTGCTCTTTTCTGCTTTGGTCATCTTCCACGTCTCCCTCACCCAGGCACAGCGCCAGCTCAAGCACTTGGTCGGTTAAGCGCGGTAGTTCCACAAATTGCATGAAGGAAACTCGCTTGTTGTTCTCGTAGCAGATATCCTGCCCGTCCGTAATCCATTCCCCTTTGCCACCATTGCCCCACCAACCGGAGACAGTCGTAAATGCTTCACTGTTGGGATTGTAAACGTATGGCCACAATTCAAGACATACTGGTGGTCGAATTCGCATCCAAGTCAAACCACAATCCGAAAACTTAGCGCTAGGTGTGCCGACAGTTTCACCAGTACTAAAGTAATAATCGTGTGGGGGTACGACGAGCTGTCCAACTGTTATCCAAAATTGTAATAAACCTGGATCGATATCTATTAAAGCAGTCCGTCGAAAACATGAAAGCAAAGCTGGATGAATACCATAGTAAAAATTTAGTAAAAGGTCTGCTTGCCGAAAGATTGCCTGTGCCTTTGATGACCAAACTCCGACGTATTCATACTCGCTGCCACGATCCGATATCGCGTTCTGGTCTGAATAAAGGATGACCTTTCCACTCAGTCCATAGCGTTCCATACGTTGATAAAACGTAGAAAGCATAAGTTTATCCTGCTCTCGATCGCCGCTGCTGTGGAAGCGCTCTAGCCAATACACCTCACATCCCAACTGGCGCAGCCCCTGCACATATTGCATATAAACCCAGAAATGACCCCCTCCTTCTGGAAAGGTCACGACGTTTGATGGGGAGATGACAACGACAGACATAATACTTCCCTCCCAACTAAGCTGATAGGTTTGCTAGAAAATTGGCGAGTTCTCGAAAGCCTATAAGTTGGATCTGGAGTTCTGTGAGCTTGCTTCTGATGATTGGGCTGCAAAGCGTTTGTAATTCCGTTTCTCGCTCGATCGCATAGGTTGATGAAAACTCTGGATCGACGTAACCTGGATGGCAGCTCAATTCAGTAAACCCTTCCTGAACTTCGGTTTCTAGCATTTGGACTAAATTTTCCACACTAATCTGCTCCAGGTGCGTCTCTCCATCCCATTGCCCATAAAAGCTGGGGAAATAACGAACCGGAGAGTGTTCTCTTAGTGGCAATCGATATTGCTGCGCCAAATTAAGGAAGTGGGGCAGTAATTGAGGAGAGCGATGGATGTTATGATGCGAGTCAAGATGAGTCGGTAGACGCCCTGTTAGCTCTTGAAAGCGTTCCAATTGGCGATTTAGTTCGGCACGGCATCGATCCGAAGTCGTGAGATCGAGTGCTAATTCTCCATCCTCGGTTGTGATATTTATATGCAAACCAACGCTCAGTTCGGGTAGTTTACGGCTTAAGATAGCTGCTTCCTCACTCGCTGGCATATTCACCATTAAGCTCGTGCTAGTTAGGACTCCCTTACAGTGGGCTTCAACAATGCCACAGTTAATTCCTTGACTAGCACCAAAATCATCTCCATTAACAATGCAATACTTCATGGATCAAACTCTTTAAACAGAAATCTTGCTAGTTTTCTAACCACCTGTTTGCGAATTCACGATCGCAGATCGCATGGTTGAGTTGAGCCGAAGTGTAATTTATACAGCTTCTTGTAATAGCCATTTACCGCTAGCAACTCCTCGTGAGTTCCCATCTCTACTACTTTCCCCCGATCCAAAACTACGATTCGGTCAGCTCGTTGAATTGTTGAGAGGCGATGGGCAATGATAAACGTAGTCCGTCCTGCCATCAGTCGCTCTAATGCCTCCAGCAGCAGAAACTCTGTTTGAGCATCTAGGGCGGAGGTGGGTTCATCCAGAATTAGCACTGGAGCATCCTTGAGCAGGGCGCGGGCGATCGCTAACCGTTGTTTCTCGCCTCCTGAAAGTGTCGCTCCGCGTTCACCAATTACCGTGTCATAACCTTGAGGTAATCGTTGAATAAAGCTGTCAGCATTGGCAACTTGAGCGGCTTTGACGATCGCTTCCCAGCTAGCATTAAAGCAGCCATAGGCAATGTTCTCAGCAATAGTTATCGGCAGTAAAAACGGCTCTTGTAGTACCAGGGCAATCTGCTCGCGCAAGTTTTTGACTGGCACGCTTTGGACATCCACCCCATCAAAGAGGACTCGTCCCTGCCAAGGATCAAAAAACCGGAGAATCAGGGAGACTAGGGTAGTTTTGCCAGCACCCGTTGCGCCTACGAGTGCGATCGTTTCTCCCGGTCGCGCTTCTAGGGAAATTTCTTGAAGGACGGGATAGTTCGGTTCGTAACCGAAGGTGACTTTCTCTAAACATACGTGTCCGCGTCCTCCGACTGGACGAACTGGCAATGGTCTAACATTAGGAGCATCCTGCACACCATCTTGAGCATCCAAAACCTCTAACACTCTCCTAGCGCTAGCAGCTGCCGCCGCAAAACTCGACGACATATAAGCTAGAGTTGCCATCGGCACGTACAAGGAGGCGAGATAAGAGAGGAAGACCAGTAAAGAACCAATTGAGAGCGATCCATCCAAAACCTGGAAGCCACCATAAGCCATGATTGCTGCTGTTCCAACTGCGGTTACGCCACCCACCCCAACTTTGAATTGCATTTGGGCAAGGATAGAGCGTACATAAGCTTGCAGGGCTTTTTGAGACAGGTAGCGAAAGCGCTGATCTTCGTATGCTTCACGTCCGAATGCTTGAATAATCGGTATTGCTGTCAAGGTTTGCTCGCTGAGTGCGACGATCTCACCTTCAAATTGTTGATACTGATAGGTTCGTTCAGTCATGGGCTGGTTAAAGACCCAAATTAGTAAGACTATTAAAGGAGCGATCGTCAGCGAGAGCAGTGAAAGCAGTTGATTAATCTGCCACATCACGCCGAACATTGCGACCAAATTCACCAGAGAAGTAAGCACGGGCAGAAAAACCCCCATTGCCAGATTCTGAATACAGATGCTGTCAGTCATTACTCGCCTGACCAGATCGCCGGCGCGCTGTTGGTTGTGGAATCTCAAAGAAAGATGCTGTAAGCGATCGAATAGTGCTGCTCCCAAGTCATAAACCATCTGGCTGCCAACACCAGCTCCAACATATTCCTGTATCAGCCGAACTCCCTCACTGGATAAAAATAAAACGATTGTGGCAGCTGCTAACCAACCGAGCAACTGCATATCGGATTCACTACCAGGCAAGGTTTTGAGCCAAACAACGTTATTTGGTAGCGATTGATTGTTCAAGACGCAATCAACGATCAACTTCAAAGGCCAGGGTTTGAGTACATTTAGCCCGACATTAATCAGCATTAGCAGCATGACAAAGGTGAGTTTGCGCCAACGAACCAGGGCGTAACGCGCCAGTCGCAGCCACCACAGTTTCATAGAACGGCCTCCTGCGGCGGTTTGGAAAACTGCAAGGAGTGCAAACGCTGGTAGAAACCACCGATAGCCAGCAACTCTTGATGCGTTCCCATTTCCACAACCTTTCCCTGCTCCAGAACTACAATCCGATCTGCTCGTTGAATCGTGGAAAGTCGATGGGCAATGATAAATGTAGTCCGGCCTTCGATCAGGCGATCTAAAGCTTCTAGGAGTAAATTCTCAGTCTGGGCATCCAGGGCAGAAGTGGGTTCATCGAGAATCAGTACTGGTGCATCCTTGAGCAGGGCGCGGGCGATCGCTAGTCGCTGTCTCTGTCCTCCAGAGAGGAGCGCTCCTCTTTCACCGATTGGGGTATCATACCCTTGGGGCAACTGTTGGATGAAGTCGTCTGCCTTAGCCGCTTTGGCTGCTGCGACAATCTTCTCTAGGCTTGCTTCTGGACATCCGTAGGCAATGTTCTCTGCCACCGAGAGCGGCAGTAAAAACGGCTCTTGCAGCACCAGGGCAATTCGCTCGCGCAAGCTTTTGAGTTGCACATCTCGGACATCCACCCCATCAAAGAGGACTCGTCCCTGCCAGGGGTCAAAAAAGCGGGGAATCAGAGAAACCAGCGTACTCTTACCAGCACCTGTCGCGCCTACCAGTGCGATCGTTTCTCCCGATCGCGCTTCTAGGGTAATTTCTTGGAGGACGGGATAGTTCGGTTCGTAACCGAAGCTAACTTTCTCTAAACATACGTGTCCGCGTCCTCCTGTTGGACGAGCTGGCAATGGTCTAGCACCAGGGGCATCCTGCACTCCATCTTCAGCATCCAAAACCTCTAACACTCTATCTATATTGGCATCTACAGACTTCAGGCTCCCGTAGATGCCAAATAGACCCTTAAATGCTCCTTGTATAGATTGTAGGTATGCTAAAAAGACAAGCAAGCTACCGATACTCATAGCCCCCAATAACACCTGCTGTCCGCCCACATACAGAACGATCGCAGTACCAATCGTTGTCACAGTACCATTGGCCACACCGTAAACACTCTTGAGCAGAGTTTCGCGTTGTGAGAGAACAACTGCGTCTGCCGCTAAATGCTCAAACTGCTGGGTATTGTAACTCTCTCTACCAAATGCCTGAATCATCGGGATTGCTGTTACCGTTTGGTGGACAAAACTGGTGAGGCGGGACTGGGCTTCACGGTTAAGTTTTGTCCGGCGCTTGAGTCGGGAACCAAAAACAAGGGCTGAACCACCCATTATTGGGGCTACGAAAAGCGAAAGCAGCGTTAGTAAAGGACTCAGATTCCAGGCGACGAGGCTAATAGTTGCTAGCGTCAACAGGTATTGCACAGGTGAAATCAGCAAAGCACCGCTTAAGGTATAAACGCAATAGGTATCTCCGGCTAGACGGCTGAGGGAATCACCCACAGTCCGTTGGCTATGGAACAGCAGTGAAAGGCGTTGCAAACGATAGAACAGTCTTTGGGCAAGTTCGTAGACCATACCTTGCCCAGCAGCGCTCCAGGCCCAGCTAAGGCTAGTTTCCAAGGTAGCGTTTAAAGCATAAAGTCCAAGGCTACAAACAGCGGCGACAACAACCAGCAACGCTGGTGTGAGCACCAAGTTAAAAGTCTCCAGGAATGAGCGAACCGGCGGGGGGATGACTGCCTGGCCGAAAGCATAATCCACCAAGATTTTCATTGGCCAAGGTTGAAGTGTGGCGGTGGCACAAGTGCCAGCCGTGAGACCGAGGATTGCGATTAAGGTACGCCACTGGCGCAGCGGATATCGGAGCATCTGCCCGTATCGATGCATTATTAATTCGATCTCTTGCCTCACTTGCAGATTTACCTCTCGTCTGGTCATTTGCTTACTGGAGTACCAAGACGTTTGTCATGGCTGTAATATTACACTTTCTGCGACAGACTGGTTGTTGGTGGTTTGTATTGGCAGCAAGTAAACTCTTTTGGCAACAATCTCCAGTACTTGGTAAAGAATACGTCCCAACTGGAAGTTCTGATATAAGATGACAATGGTGTTTAATATACTTAGTACAATTGTAAGTTTTGCTACTTCCGGCATTTCCAGAACGATCGCCACAATTGCCAAGAGACAATAGCCAACCATCGCCATCATGGCTAACTGTGACATTCTCAAGGCACACCGCACCCGCAAAACTCTTTTGTTACCTCCATGATTTTCAGCACATACTTTCAGCTGAATTTTTGACCAAATCCCCTGATAAATCTCTAAATCCCAGTCGCTCCAGCCTCGATCCATCGCAATGAAATACTTGCAAGGCACGAGTAAATCCATTACCTTTTGTAGCAGGTTCTCCTTCTCGATTCCTGCTTCTGTCCAATAGGACAACTCATAGGCGCGATCGCGCCAGGAAATATTTACTTTGTGCGCTGGCGAATCAAATTGAATTAAATCTGCTTGAGTTAGTGTTTGAGTCATTTTTTTTAATGCTTCTATTTTTATTTACAGTTCATCAAACTTTATCGGCTCGGCTTTCTTAAGTTCTTTGATTCGCCATTTATAGCGCTCTATACTACGTACAATTGGCCCCAGGTAAATCAGTAGCGCCACCAGCAACCGTGCCCTTCTTTTGAGAAAACGAGAGTCAATCCGCGCTTGTATAGCACCAGCTACACACCAGGTAAAAGAGATGAGGAACATTGCTGCACCCAACCAGGGGCGATCGCCAGATAAAAGCGCAGACACCAAGAGGATAAAAGCTGCGACATTCCACTCCAGTGTCAGTGGCAGGTAAGAAATCAGAGACGAGGAAGGCTCGTACAAGGTTTGAAACAGACCGCGACCAAACACCCCAGAGTAGATAACTGGTTGACCAATACGAAGAAATGTTGATAAATCCCCGTAGATTCTCCCCAACCAAGAAGGCTGTCCCAGAAGGTTAAAGCGGTAGGGATGCTGAAAATAAACGAGCGCTTCTGCCTTGCCATAACCTTGCTGCTGTTTGAGATAGGCTGCTACTGTATTTCGGCGAAAATGCCATACGATTGCCGTTGGGCTAAAACCAATGGTGTAACCTCGATCTTGCAGTCGCCAGCAGATATCGACATCATCCCCAGCAGTACGAAATATCGGGTTGAAGCCGTTAATTTCTTGTAGAACCTCCCGACGAAAAGCCATGTTACAGCCAGCAATATGTTCGGCTACTTCATCACTCAAAAGTATGTGGGTAGGTACGCCGGGAGAGACAGCAACGCAGGCGGGAACAAGAGAGTCTTCCGGGGGAGATAAATTTGGCCCGCCTACGGCAGCTACACCAGAGGAGAGATTGGCGACCAGATAGGTGAGCCAGTCTGGATCTGCCATACAATCAGAATCTGTATAGGCCACAATTTCGCCAGTTGCGGCGGTCATACCAACGTTGCGGGCGACGCTTAATCCTTTATTTTCTTGGCTAATTAGCCGTACATAGTCGTAACGCTGAGTAATTTCTAAAGTGCGATCGCTCGATCCATCATTAACTACAATGACTTCATAGTTGGGATAGTTGAGTTCTTTAAGAGAAGCTAGACAACTATCCATCGTGCGTTCAGCATTGTAAGCGCAGACAATCACTGAGACTTTAGGATACTCAGGTAGCGCTGGCGGTAGAGGCGCTGTGTAATACTGCTGAACTGTCTCAAAGGCAGGCTTTTTGAGCCGTTCGGCGTCAACTAGACCAAAAGCCCAGTCCTGTATGGCATATCCGCCGGTAAACCATTCATCCGTCCAAGAAAATATTATTGTCCCGGCTGCTCCCATCTCAAAACTAGAGGACAGCTTTTGAGAGAGAATTTCGGCTTGGGCTTGGGTTCCTTCACGCATTGAGTCAACGCCAAACTCACTCAGCACTAGAGGTTTATCCTCGGCTAGGTTATGGAGTCGTGAGAGGTAGCGGCGAAAATCTGTTTCCCGATGCAAGTAAACGTTGAAGCATGAGAAATCAGTAAAGTCAATATTTAAATACTCTGTAGAGGGGTAATTGGCATAACTCACCAAACCTTCGGGATCGCTGTCTTTTGCTACCGCCATTAACTCTTTAATAAAAGCTCGAACTGGTTTTGCTCCATGCCATCGGACAATATCTGGAGGAATTTCATTGCCCACCAAATAGGCAAAGGTAGCGGGATGATTCCGGCAAACTTTAACTCCTTGAACAATGCAGTTACGGATTTCTGCTTTTAGAGCAGAAGAGTTAAGGAAGGCAATATGCTGAGACCAAGGTATACCAATTAACAGCCTCAGACCAGAGATTGCAGCTAGATCCAACAGCCAATCAGGTGGAACAGTATAGGTACGCACACAGTTAGCCCCCATTTCTGCCATCATGGCGAAATCTTTTTCCACAACTGATTTTTCTGGAAAAGATTCACCGTGGCTACCAATGGAGAAAGGGCCGTAACTAACTCCTTTAAGAAAAAACTTTTTATCCTTAATAAAGAAAAACTTACCTTTTGCTGTGACTACCTCGCCTTGTGCAAGTGGTTCAGCACAGAAGCCAGAAGGTGTTGAAGTCAAGTTTCGCAAATTACCCCCGACAATTCCCTGCAAATTTATTTCCTTGTTACTGAAACGCTACGTCAATTGGCTCAAAAAAAGAAACACACATATACTTAGTTCAATGCATTGGCAGCATATTTTGCGTTAGTACCACCACAATCGCTATTGATTAACAACATTGCAATATTTAATACTGTGCCAGAAGTACGTTTGCGATCGCGTTTACGAAAATGTATGAATTAACGTATACTTTTAGTCCAGTTTTGTATCCAGTTGGTCGATCAAACTAGCAACGTTAGTTGCTGAGTCAGTTCAAAAATGTGTAGTTGAATACATAGATTCAGGCTTCAATTTCAGCCAATGGACGAAATTTTGCTAAAAATTTTATACTACATATACTAACTCGGAAAAGAGTAGTTTAAAACTTGTTACTACTATCCTTCATAAAGCTGCTAGCTGCCGTATTTCATCAATATTTTAGGGGTGGGTAACAATAACGTTGCTAAAAGACTCTCTGGTACGGTGGGAGTTACTTTACAAGCACTATTAAGGCAATCTACCAATAACTGACTGGCAGTGTAGTACTGCTTGAGTATTTCTTTGTGCTCCTCGCTGAACTGCCATTGATGACCAATGTTGCGACACTGAACTATCACCAACCTCAAATTATTAGCCCAAGTTTGACCGTTAGCATTCCACCATTCTTTTAACTTTTCTCTGCCTTGAACTGGGGTTGGTAATTGTTCTTTGAGTTTTTGCAAAGAATGCTGTAACTCAGGGTGACAGACAAGAATTCGGTCATCAGAAAGAGCAAAGTTTAAAGCCAAAACTCGATCTAAAGTCGGCTCGTTAGAGAGGGCAACGCTTAAGTGAAGGGCACACTGAAGAGTTATATCTAAAGCTAAATCAGGGGTAAGATTGCTAGTAAGTCTGAGATCGATGCCAAGAGAAAAAGCCAAGTCATTAGTCAAGCTCAGATCGTCGAGAAGTTCTAGGGTTAGATAAAAGGCACGAATAGCTACTCTTTTATGAGTAGACTGAACTGAAAGAGACTTATGGTTAAGCCAGTTGAAGAAATTTTCTAATTGCCGGTCAAAGGCGACAAGCCGATCGATATGTTGCTTCATTAATTGCAACAGACAAGTGGGATTATCCAACATCCCAACGGTTAGTAAAAAAATTTTGCGCCAACGTGGTTCAGTTAAATGACTAACCAGATCGATTAATTTTTTTTCTAATATTTGGGGGTTAGCCCTAGTAACAATATTTTTAGCTGTTAAATACTCCTGAAAAGCTATATGCGAAAACGAGTAAATTCCCTGCGCCTGCTCTATTAGTAATCCATGTGTTTCAAGCAATTTCAGCACTGCTTCACTGTTGAGTTGCAGCATACCAGGCTCAGTTTGGGCTATGGGTAAGTTACAGAGGTAGTCCGTAATGTATTGCTCGACAATACTTTGTGTGAAAAAGTAATGACCTTGTTTAAACGTACTAGCAGCAATTTGACTCAGCAGTTCAATCTTCTGAGCTAAAGACAAATGAAGATAAATTTCATCTCGTTTAATGTTCCTCACTTTATCCCAGCGATTGAGCAAAATGTCCAATCCTTGTCTGTAAAATTCGACCCTTCTAATTGGAAAGTCCGAGCCAGCTTGAAACACACAACAAGCCAAATTAAGCAAAAGTGGTCTGACAGCTAGTTCTCGAATTTGTTGATTCTCTAATAACTGTAATTTTTGCACGAACTGACAAGCTAAGGCTTTTCCTTTTTCGATGGAATTTTTGCTAACGTTGACAAACCAATTTTGCACAAAAGCCTCAATTTGAGAACAATCAAAATCAGCAATTTCAACATCGCTAAATTCTTCAAACTGATACTGTTGATAACCGATACGACATGTTAGAATCAACTTATTTTGGTAATAAGTTGCAGCAAAACTACGAATTTTAGTGATAATTTTGGCGTTATCATCTTCTGGAATTTCATCTAAGCCATCCAGTAGAATTAATATTTTGCCACTAACTAGTAATGTTTGAATTTCTTGGTCTGAAGCACCGCAGTTGGCAAGCTCTTGACTAATATAGTTCAATAAACTGTAATTTCCGGATTCTCTAGCATCCTCGGCAAAGTTTTTCAAGCGAATAAAAATTGGTATCCGGTCTGATAGTAATTTGCCTTGATTGCATTGCATGGCAATATACTGTAAAAACGTAGTTTTACCAGACCCTGGTTTACCTAGTACCATGAGTTTGGGATAGGTGATAACTGCTTGAATTGCAGAAACTCGTTCTTGATAAAGTTGATTAAAAGTAAAACAGTCGAACTCTTCGGGAATGAAGCTTTGTAGGTCGAGGATATCTACCCATCTTCGACTTGTAATATTATTCAGAATATTGGTGCTGACATAAATTTCTTCTAGTTGAATTGGTCGATCGATATCTAACAATCTGGTAGTGCCACATTGGCATTTAATCTTATCACTTAGACGCGATCGCAACATTTGCACTAAGCTTTCGGTATCTTGGCAGTTTTCCCTTTCCCATTCCTGGTTGTTTTCTGTCAGTAGCTTCTGAT
Organism: Nostoc sp. DedQUE05; assembly: GCF_034530955.1. NCBI lineage: Bacteria > Bacillati > Cyanobacteriota > Cyanophyceae > Nostocales > Nostocaceae > Nostoc > Nostoc sp. DedQUE05. Next base: position 109,049 of record NZ_JAVRCB010000020.1, read on the forward strand.
TGGGTAGTTCAGCAATATCTTGCCAATCTAAACCGAGTCGAAAGCATATTTCCATAAAGTTCTGACGCTCAATCGGCTTGCCTGTAAAAAATTTCCAGATTGGTTGCCGAGTCTCAAGTCCTATCTCGCTAGCTAAATATTCTTGCGTCCATTCTCTAATTTTAAAAGCCTTTTTTGCTTTCTCAATACCTACAATAGATGCTTTCAACGAACGTCGTGCCATAAACCAGTTTTTTAATCTCCAGTTATTAACTTAAGGAAATATTTAATTAATTAATTATTGATTCATAATTATGTCACTTTCATGTTTAAGTTTTATCAATTTTTTTTGATATATTTAAATAAAAAATTGTAACCAACGTAATCGATGTAGTTGCACTGATATTTATTAATACGATCGGTTTAATTACTGGCTTTTAAAACTAACTAATTTATTTCGGGGCTTTCTTCCCTCTTATGGCTTATATTTTACCTTTCTTTTGAAAAAAATGTTTTTTATGATTCGTGATTTTAAATACGAATTAAAACAATTTAATTGAAAGTAGGAAAAGTAGGAAAGGTAGGAAAAGTAGGATAGATATACAAATTCAAGCAAACTCATCTGATATAACTTATACGTTAAGTCATACATCCTCCTGAACGCGATCGCAAACAGATTTATTGGATTCATCCTTTATTTAGAAAAACCTTGCTATTAGGTATCCCAAAAGATAGTTGCTATTTTCGCCAGTACTGAATGTAAACTTTCAGACTATTTTCAGATTGCGATCGCGTTGATGAAATTCTCAAAGGTTTTACGTCAAAAAGCTACGCCAAGGCCATCTTTAGCAGTGCAATCTGCGAAACTTTATGCCAAAAGAGGGAAGCAAAAAGCCCAAAAACCTCTCTTATCTGCATCTCTGCGATCTCAATGATAAGTTTTTAAGCGGACACGGTATCAACTAGCTACGCCTACGCAGGTATACTTAAAAGTTGTGAATTATACCACAATCTGAACCAAACAGTTGTGTTTGCTACTTCGAGTTGCTTAACCTAACTATGATAGAAGTTGCACTATAGGACTCATATTTGATTTCTGAAAAAACTCACTCAGTACACCTTTATTCCTATCTTCCCAGTCCCCAGTCCCTAGTCCCCGATCCTTACGAGTAATCAGGAATCAAATAGGATTGCTATATTACCAGGAGAAAACATAACCTGGCAAATAAAACCTCTTTTCGTCAATTATCACCGAGAAATACTCAGATTTTAACTTTGGTGGCTTTTTTATAGATAATTATAGTGGGGAATTATCAGCTAAATCCACTACCAATAAAAAGCCATGAAAGAAAAACCTAAACAACAAATCCGTATATGGGCGATGTTGTGTCATCTCTCGGCTTTGCTAGGGTGGATATTATTGGGTTTTTTGGTATTTATTGGCATTCCTTTATATATACCTTTAAATATTTTGCCTCCATTCATAATTTGGCACTTTAAAAAATCTCAATATCCTTGGATTGATTTACAAGGTAAGGAATCCTTAAATTTTCAAATTTCTTTAACTTTTTATACTTTTATTGCGATTGCAATATCCTTAATTTTAGTAGTAACTAGCTTGAGTCTAGCAGTGACTACTAATGGTTCAATTAATCAAATAAAAAATACTTTAGATAATTTATTAATTATACTTATGTCATTAATTTTATTCAAACTGTTACTACAATCCTTTGTAGTGACTTTTGCTGCTGTTAAAGCTTACAATGGCGAGCATTATCGTTACCCCTTTACAATTAGAGTTTTACGATAAGCCTATCTGATAGTATACTAGATTCAAAAGAGCGATCGCTAGATGTTATCAACTCAATAGCAACCGCAAAGCAGGAGGAAAATATTGCCGATAAACTTTGATACAACTACATATTAGATGTGAATTATAAGTAAATAATAAGTTGCATAAATATGAGGATAAAAATTAGATGATTGGAGTTGCGATCGCAGGCACTGGATTTGGTCAAAAAGTCCATATACCCGGATTCCAAGCACATTCTCAGACTGAGGTAGTTGCTGTTTATCACCGCGATATAAATAAAGCTAAAGCCATAGCAGAATCCCATAATATTCGTCACGCTTCCGACTCACTTGCAGATATTGTGGCATTACCAGAAGTGCAAGCCGTCAGCATTTCGACACCGCCTTTTTTGCATTATGAAATGGCAAAAACTGTACTGCAAGCTGGCAAACATTTATTACTAGAAAAACCAACAGCTTTAAATGCATTTGAAGCGAAAGAACTTTATCAGTTAGCTAAAGCAAAAAGTGTCATTGCAACTGTAGACTTTGAATTTCGCTTTGTACCAGCATGGCAATTGTTTGCAGAATTATTGTCAGAAAAATATGTAGGTGAGTTACGCCTCATTAAAATTGATTGGTTAGGTTCTTCTCGTGCTGATGTTTCACGCCCTTGGAATTGGTATTCTGAGAAAGAGAAAGGAGGCGGTGCATTGGGATCTTTAGGTTCTCACGCCTTCGATTATATTCACTGGTTATTCGGGCCAGTGCGTAGATTAAACGCTCATTTAACTACTGCTATTCCTACACGAGTTGACCCGATTAGCGGGGAATCTAAAGCAGTGAATACAGATGACAATTGTATATTAACGCTGGAATTAGCCAATGGTACACCTTGCCAACTTTCTATCAGTGCGGTTGTTCATGCAGCAAGAACGCATTGGGTAGAAGTATATGGCGATCGCGGTACATTAATTGTAGGCAGTGAAAATCAAAAAGATTATATACATGGTTTTCGTGTTTGGGGTTCCCAGCCAGGTAAATCTCTAACAGAAATAGAAATACCGAATCGGTTAATTTTTCCCAAAAATTATGCTGATGGCCGGATTTCAGCATTTATCCGCGTAGTAGACCAATGGGTGCAAGGAATTGACCGCAATCAGGAAATTACACCATCACTACGCGAAGGAATTTATTCTCAGCTGTTGATGGATTTATCTCATGAATCGCATCAAAAAGCAAGTTGGGTAGACGTACCTAGCTTGGAAAGATTTCTGAGTAACTAGAAAACAAATGAGCAAAACTCCCCGGATTCGTATCCCACCGGAAGTAAAAAAATACGTTTTACAACGCGACCAATACCAGTGTCAAAGCTGCGGTAAAACTACTATAGAAACTCACCTCAGCATCGACCATATCATTCCCCTCGTCCGTGGAGGTCAAAATGATATCAGCAATTTACAAACCCTCTGTCTTACCTGCAATCAGCAGAAAACAGATAATATTGACCCCCGCTTCCGGCGATATTTTCAGCTTTAGGCTACAATAGTACGGGCTATTCGTTTCTTATTTCTATGCCTGAAAATCACAATAGCAATTCTCGAAGATTCCCCAATATTAAAACTACAATTCTTTACCTCTTCACCTTCATGACTGTTTTAGTAATAGCCTTTCCCTGGCTATATGAGGTTAAAACTAAAGCTGGGATCAATATATCACGTAGCCGCCACGCAGGAACCTTTTTTGAGAAACATACCTTCGGACTTTTTAGGTGTGAGTGGCTTTATCCCTACCATTGCGATCGCTCTCACGTTAGGTAAAGCAAATTAAAAAGAGAAGGGGAAATTTTCCCCTTCTCTATGCGTGAGATTTTACCGTGCGTCCCTACATCTATTTCAACTGATTTGAGATCGAGCTAACATCAACGGCTAATTTTTTACCCAACTTGAGCAACTGAAGACACTGATTATCTCCTTCATTCCCAACGCTAGTAATACACACTGGTGCTATCTGACTTTGCAGACAACTAAAGTATAGTTCCTGCGATCGCTGTAGGGAAATATGAATATTTAGTTGATCCCCGACATCAATCAATCGCTCCAATAGTTGGATATCTGCATTAAAGCTATCATTGGCATCGTGCAACAATTGCCAGAGCGATCGCGCAATTAACTGTTCTAACATTTGCTTCCCGTCGGGAATATTCAGCTGACAACGCAGATGTTTTGCTTCAGTAGCGATCGCCTCTAATTCTAAGATGTGACTCCAACTTTTTTGGGGATCGGCAATCTCTTGCTCAAGCGATCGTAATGTCATCAGACAGCGATGCCCTAAAGCAATATCTGCTGCCACCTGCAATTCTTGCGGTACTGCGATTTCATCGCGATGAAACGCCATCAGCACACCGTAATTATCACGGTAGGCTTGAGTATATAACTGTCCTAAACGTGCCAGTGTTTCCTGGCTCAACAGCCGCATAATCCGGTGGCGTTCTTCAGCAAATAGATTTTGCAAGTTAAAAGCTTCTTTTCCAAATAGCTGTGTCATCGCCAAGATCGTATGAGCCGCACTAGCTTGTTTTAGCGCCCCAAACAGCTTTTCTTTTAATTTGCTGTAGTCACGCCGCCCAGTAAATTGTTGAATGCCACAGTGGAAATCCCAGCCTCCCAAATGTAGAACTGCAAATACCAAATGCTCACTTTCCCAAGTAATCTCTGATACCAGCTTTAAATTTCCCACAGCCAGAGTTAGCGATCCCATACGTTGCAGTTGGTAATCTAGCTCATTGGCAGCATAGCAATAAACCCGCTTCTGGTAACGCTGAGACTGTTTGTCAGCAGCATCTTTTCTCGGTAGAGAATTGTGTGTTTCTGCTGGTTTCTGATTGGTAAACAGGGAAGTAATGGCGTAATGGGCTGCAACTTGCTTAAAGCCAAGTTGGGCAGTTAACACTAGTTGTCGATAAATTTCCGCACCGTGTTTGAACTGATCCACATTACTGGGGGCTAAACCAAGATGTTTGACGAAGCCTTTTTCTAGCTGCACGCCGGCCACTTCCCCTGCCAATTCCAAAGCACGGGCGGCATAGCGCAGAATTTGTGTCCCTTCTGGACGGGAAATTTCTTCAAAAAACCAGCCACAACTAGTGAACATCAACAAAGCATGACGCTGCATTTCTAACAAGCGCAAAGCGTCTACTTGTTCGGCTGCGGTTAGTTTGTGAGTTTGATGACGGGCGAGAAAACGGTTGACATTGCCAGCAGAGCGATCGCGTATTACTTGGATATATTCATCTCGCGCTAGCCAGGGATCGCGAAATAACTGTCTACCATGTTCTGCATACACTTCAGTTAGCCGATCCCGCAGCCAATTTAGGGCATCCCGCAGTGGACGACGCCATTTCTGATGCCAAACTGAGCCTTCCCCACCGCAACCACAGTCATCCTCCCATCTGCCGACACCGTGGGCGCAACTCCAGGCTGTGACTGACTTTAATTCCACTTCCCAACTGGGAGAATTTAAGCTCAGGTAGTGGGCGAAGTTCGTCACCGTCCAACCCTGTTGAGGAAAGTCTTTGGTAAAGGCGTAGGCTAAAGTTTTCTCTGTTCCCTTTTTGTGATGTCCGAAGGTTTCTCCATCTGTCGCCACAGAAATCAACTGTGCCAGACGATGATCCCCACGTACTGCCGAACCAATACGTCCGGCAAAGTGACTGGAATTATAAACCACATCACTAAAACCCATATCCCGCGATATCGGCCCGTCGTAAAAGAAGATATCAATGTAGGGTAATTCTTCTGTACTACTATCGTTGGGGCTAGTGGCGATCGCCTCCGGCGGGGCGTAGCCCATCGCACTCAGAGGTGAAGATGAAGTATCTAGCGTCGGCTTCAAATAACAACGATAGGGACGGGTGGAATCAATCTGACTACCACCGACTTCGATCCATTCAGGATGGGGACGATCTGGAGTCGGGAGGGGACGGCAACGCAGGGCTTGAGATGGTGCCAGGACAATGAAGCGAATACCCTCAGCCACAAGAGCTTCTAGGGTGGCGTAGTCTACAGCAGTTTCTGCTAGCCACATTCCTTCGGGATCGCGGCCAAAGCGGGAGCGGAAGTCTTCTTTACCCCAGCGAATTTGGGTATATTTGTCGCGCTCGTTCGCCAGAGGCATGATGATGTGATTGTATACTTGCGCGATCGCATTGCCGTGACCATGCAAGCGTTGGCTACTCTTGGCATCCGCCTCTAAAATGCGCTGATAAACCTCCACATCGTAGCGTTCTAGCCACGACATCAGCGTTGGGCCAATATTAAAACTGAAATACTCGTAATTATTGATGATCCCCACCACTTCACCTTGGTCATTTAAGACTCTGGCAAAGGCGTTTGGACGATAGCATTCCCAATGAATCCGCTCATTCCAATCATGGAAAGGTGCAGCGCTCGGTTGGCGTTCAATTGCGTCCAGATAAGGGTTTTCCCTTGGTGGCTGGTAAAAATGACCATGCACCGTCACATAAACACCATTAGCCTTTCTCAGGGGATCGGTTTCGTGAGCGTTTTTGGGATCTGAATGTAATGTTAACGTTGAGCCAGAGCTAGCTGGCATTTCAGCAGCAGAAGTCATGTATATTTATCCAAAACAAAAAACTTACAGTTGCACCGAAAACATTGTGCGTAAACCTTTCTCCAATGGTTTGAGCGCAAAATCCGGTATAAACAACAACTATGAAATCTAACTAAATTTTTGACAAATCTTCCTCATTGTAGTGGCAAATCTGCGTTATCGCACAGCCCTTTCCCTAAAGGCTTAAATGTAATTAGCCATTGAACAAAGACTCAGTTAGGGGTTTCCTCGTTAGTAGCGCCAATTAAAATTTTAATTGTCTTTTAATATATTAAACCCCATTTTTGGTGTAATATTTTGGCTCAAATTCATAGTTTTGCAACAAAAGATTACGAAAACTCATTATATCGCAATTTTGCTTTACACAACATCTGCAACCTTGAACGGAAAACAGTACAATTTCTGAATTGCTCTACAGGCGGTTGAGAGTATCCTATGGGAGTGCTGAATCAAAGTGATTGTTAATTCAACACTCCAAATTTGAAACTTAGGATTGCTCGCTGTGAATGATACCCTCAACTTAAGACAACAAATGTCAACCAAAAACATTATTCTTTTCGCTTTACTTCTGTTTATCCCAGTTTCCTTAGCAGCCCACTTTCTGGAGTGGGGAGAATTGGCAGTTTTCATTACAGCCGGATTAGCTATTCTGCCCTTAGCAGCTTGGATGGGTACAGCAACAGAAGAAATTGCTGTCGTAGTTGGGCCATCGCTGGGGGGCTTGTTAAACGCCACCTTTGGCAATGCTACAGAATTAATCATTGCCTTAGTAGCGTTGAACGCTGGGTTAATAGATGTAGTCAAAGCCAGTATCACGGGATCGATTATTAGCAACTTACTACTAGTGATGGGTTTTTCCATGCTTTTGGGAGGACTGCGCTACAAAGAACAGACATTTCAGCCAATTGTGGCGCGGGTGAATGCTGCTTCGATGAATTTGGCAGTGATTGCGATTTTGATGCCAACAGCAATGAACTATACTTCTCAAGGAATCAACGAACAAACATTGCAAAATCTTTCTATTGCTGTTGCCGTAGTTTTAATCTTGGTTTACGCCCTAACGCTGCTATTTTCGATGAAAACCCACTCCTATTTATATGATGTGGGTGTTGCGGAAACAGAAGAAGAGGAGATTCCTCATAAAAAACCAAATATGATGTTGTGGGTTGGCGTGCTGCTAGTATGTACCTTGCTAGTGGCACTTGAGTCAGAAATGTTGGTCGATTCTCTGGAAGTGGCTACATCTCAGCTAGGTTTAACGGCGCTGTTTACAGGGGTAATTTTGGTTCCCATCGTCGGTAACGCGGCTGAACACGCTACAGCAGTCACCGTGGCGATGAAAGACAAGATGGATCTTTCTCTTTCGGTAGCTGTGGGATCGAGTATGCAGATTGCCTTATTTGTTGCACCCGTGTTAGTTATAGCAGGGCGGGTATTGGGGCAACCAATGGATTTGGATTTCAAACCCTTTGAATTAGTCGCTGTAGTTGTGTCAGTGTTGATTGCCAACAGTATTAGTTCCGACGGAAAGTCTAATTGGCTGGAAGGCACTTTGTTATTAGCTGCTTATACAGTGTTGGGGTTCGCCTTTTACTTCCATCCAGTTATGGAAGGTATGGGGTAGTTAGCAGGACGGAAGTTAGAAAGAGGAAAAGGGGCAGGGGGCAGGGAGCAGGGGGAAACCCTATAAATAAATTTACTTTCTCTGTACCTTTTTATTTCTCCTAAAAAGTTCGTAGTAAGGAATTTAGTGCTTATCTTCTAAGCACGCTTTGTGCTTAGTACAAACCCTCAAAACGAGCTTATTGTACTAGTTAGTAGTGCGACGCCGAATAGCCCGTCGTAGAGATCGCTCATATTTTAACGGATTCGCAAAAGTCTCCACCCTTAACGCCAGTAAAATAAAGAGATATAAGAGCGATCGCCTGTATGAGCTACTGCCTTAACCCTCATTGTCCTAAGCCTGAAAATCCCAATCATGTCAATTTTTGCGTAACTTGCGGTGCAAAATTACTCCTCAAAGAACGTTATCGTGCTATCAAACCAATCGGACAAGGTGGTTTTGGCAAAACTTTCTTAGCTATGGATGAGGATAAACCCTCAAAACCACGCTGCGTAATTAAGCAATTTTATCCTCAATCTCAAGGCACTAGCACTCTGGCAAAAGCCGTAGAGTTATTTAATCAAGAAGCGGTGCAGTTAGATGAATTGGGTAAACATCCCCAAATTCCCGAACTACTGGCATATTTTACCCAAGAAGCTCGGCAGTATCTTGTACAAGAATTTATCGACGGGCAAAACTTAGCCCAAGAATTAGCACATAGGGGTGCTTTTAGTGAAATAGAAATCTGGCAATTACTAAATGATTTATTACCCGTATTGCAATTTTGTCACGCTAGACACGTAATTCACCGAGATATTAAGCCAGAAAATATTATTTTACGCGAGAGCGATCGCAAACTAGTATTAGTAGATTTTGGTGCTGCTAAATCTGCCACTGGCGCTGCCTTAAGTAAAACTGGTACTACTATTGGTAGTCCAGAATATGTTGCCCCGGAACAAATGAGAGGTAGGGCTATTTTTGCTAGTGATATTTATAGTTTAGGTGCGACTTGTATTAATTTATTAACAGCGCGATCGCCCTTCGATTCTTATGATACCAGCAACGATACTTGGGTTTGGCAGCAATATTTACAAACTCCTGTTAGTAATCAGTTGAGTCGCATTCTCAACAAGATGCTAGAAAGTATTCCAATTCGGCGTTATCAAACAGTAGATGAAGTTCTCAAAGACTTAAATCAACAGCCACAAGTAGCAGCACCAGCGATTGCACCAAAGCCTATCTCTCAATCACCACCAAATTCTCCACCCGCTTTTTTATCGAAATCTCCTAGTCAACTTGAGAAAGAATTAGAAGAAATGAAAACCCAATTTATGGGTAGTAGTAAACCTCAACCAAATAAAATACAGCCACCAAACCCGACACCTCAGCCTTCTAGTAAAAGCAAAATAGATGAAGAATTAGAAGAATTAAAAACCAAATATCTTGGTAATAATAACTCTTAATATTAAGGTAGTGAAAAAGACATAAGCTGTTATACATCTAAGAAAGCACATTTAGGCAGCAGAGAGGCAGAGGAACAAGAGAGAAAGATTGATGCCTTTTCTCTAAAATGAAAAATATGCAAGTTAATTAGACCTCTTGCATAAATCAAAAATAAAGAACCCCACCCCGCATTTGAGTAAGACAAACACTCCCCTCCTCGCAAGCAAAGAGGGATTGGGGGTGGGGTGTTAAGGACTTTTGCAAGAGGTCTAATGTGTATTAGCTTAACAATTAACAGTGATAACTGAACAAAAAAAGTGGCTCTTTACAGAGCCACTTTAAAATTTACAATTTAAAACTCTCTAAACTTTTGGAGAAGTTGTAGGTGTTGTAGGTGTAGTTGGTTCTGAAGTTTGCAGCTCTCTTGGTGTGGAAGTTTGCACTGATGCTTCAGAAATCGGTGTCCATTCGGTGTGGAAAGCTCCGGGCTTATCAAGTCGCTCGTAGGTGTGCGCCCCGAAGTAGTCGCGTTGAGCTTGAGTGAGGTTTTGGGGCAAGCGATCGCGTCGATAGCTGTCAAAATAATCTAATGACGCACTGAATGCTGGCACTGGAATTCCCAGTTTTGCTGCTGTTGCCAACACTTCCCGCCAAGCTGTTTGTCTGTCGAGAATCGTCTGCTTGAATTCCGGGGCTAATAGCAGGTTAGGTGGCGCTGGATTTTCGTTAAATGCCTTCTTAATCTTATTCAAAAATCCAGCACGAATAATACAGCCACCCTTCCAAATCCGTGCCATTTCACCTAAATTCAAGTTAAAATTATAGGTTTTTGAAGCTGTAGCTAGCAGTGCCATGCCCTGAGCGTAAGAACAGATTTTCGAGCAATACAGGGCATCTCGCACCATGTTGATAAAGGCTTTGGTATCTCCCTCATACTTGCCAGAAGGGCCTGTAAGTATCTTGGATGCTGCTACCCGTTCTTTTTTGAAGGAAGACATGATCCGGGCGTTCACCGCTGCAATGATTGTTGGTACAGAAACACCCAAATCCATTGCAGTTTGCACTGTCCAGCGTCCGGTTCCCTTTTGCCCTGCGGCATCAACAATCAAATCGACTAAGGGTAGATTTGTTTCTGGATCAATGTAGGGGAAAATCTTTGCCGTAATTTCAATCAAAAACGAATTGAGTTCGTCGGTAGTGTTCCATTCGGTAAAAACTTCGTGTAGCTGATTATGGTCTAGTCCAGCAACATTTTTCAGCAAGTCGTAGGCTTCAGCAATCAGCTGCATATCGCCATACTCAATGCCGTTGTGTACCATTTTGACGTAGTGACCGGCGCCACCAGGACCACAATAGGTTACGCAAGGACCATCGTCAACTTGGGCAGCAATTTTATTAAAAATTGGCGATAGATACTCGTAGGAGCTTTCTGTACCTCCTGGCATGAGTGAAGGCCCATTTAGCGCACCTTCTTCACCACCGCTGACACCCATCCCGATAAACCGAAGTCCAGCCGGTTCTAGTTCCTGAGTGCGTCGTTCCGTATCTTCAAACCAAGAGTTGCCACCGTCGATAATGATATCGCCTTCGTCTAACAAAGGTTTGAGTTGAGCAATCACCGCATCCACTGGCTTACCAGCTTGCACCATCACTAGAATTTTGCGGGGACGTTCCAATAAGGCAACGAATTCTTCTAGAGTAAAGGCGGCTTTGACGTTCCGTCCTGGCGCACGCTGCGCCATAAACGCATCCGTTTTTTCTCGGGAGCGGTTGTAAACTGCAATTGGGAAGCCATTGCGCTCTACGTTTAGAGCGATGTTCTCACCCATAACGGCTAATCCAATCACACCAAAGCTTTGTAGTGTCATAAAAAATTTCTGGCTAACTCTTGCAGATCCTTTTACTTTAAGGGTAGTCCGATATTTTCCCTTCTCTCCTAAAGAAGACCTTAAGACTTGAATAAATGACAAAAATCCACAACTAACAGGGATAATTAATTTTAAATTGTATCTAAATCAACAATTGACTGGCAAAATTTGCAAAATTGAAATAATTAAAGGACGTAGTAAGGAGTAACCAAATAATGCTGGCATATGTCCTAGCTTTGGTGGTCGGTCTTGGTAGTTTAGCCATTTACATAGCAGCTTTCTTTTTCCCAGAAATCCACCGCAAGAATGACTTTATCTGGAGTGGTGTAGGATTATTCTACGCCTTAGTCTTATGGGTGTTTGCACCACGCATTACTGGGGGTTTGTTGCTCGGTCATGTGGCTAGTGTGGCTCTTTTGGTCTGGTTTGGCTGGCAAACTCTATCATTACGTCGGCAATTGACCCCGCAGGTACAACAAACCCAAGTACCCAGTGCTGAGACAGTAAAAACTGGCATTCAGGAACAGGTGAATAAGTTGTCGCTTCAGGAACGGCTGGGCCAGTTGCAAAAAGGTCTGGGTAACACTTTCAGTGGCGCGAAAGACAAGGTGCAGCAGACTGTGAGTAAAAAGACACCCACAACCCCTAAACCTGAAGATATTATCTCTGTAATGTCAGAGAAACCTGCTGTTGAGATTATTGACAAAACTATTGTCATACCAGAACAACCAGCAGAGGAGACAGTTACTACCGACACCGAAGCAAAAACCGAGAGTGTACCGGAAGCGATTCCCCCACATCCCCCATCTCCTGAATTGGTGGAAGCAGCGCAACCAGATTTTGAAATTGAGGATAAGCAACCGATTCCTGTAGAAGAAATTGCGCCGGATGCGGTACTCGCTCCCCCAGCAGAAACGCCACCGGAAGCAACACCGCCGAATCAAGGTAGTTGAATGCTGTGAAACCCAACATTAACCTAATATATGATGTTGGGTTTCACTATTTCCATCAGACTATTTTAGAGCTAATTTCAAACGCTAATTCAGAACGATAGAAGCACACATCAAACGCTAAAAAGAAATTCATGTGTCCTAAAATCAATGGGGCATTTCTATCTTTTGTCCAAGCAAAAGCTAACTCTACTGTCGGAAATTGTTCAACATTCGCCATCAACACCAATGCCCTCGCCTCAAACCTAGCCAGATTACCACCCAATGGAACGGAGAGTCTTTGACGTTCCCAAACTGCTCCCAGCCTTAACCCGATTTCGTAGGGCAATACGTTGACAGTAGAGCCAGTATCTAGCAAGCCTGATACACTTACTGAACGATTTTCATAAGTAAGAATTAGAGGTAGATAAGGCAACGTACTTAATGCACCAAGTTCTGGATTTACCTCAGTAAATGCAAATCTAACTTTATCAACCATGTGTTGCCGCTTTTTCTTCTGCTAATGCCTTCGCTAAAACAGCAGCAGCTTCAAAAGAATCATATAAGCCAAGACTAGCTATTTTGTCTTGAGCATCCAATGGGACTAAACTTGATTCCTTTAACAATTCGGTTGCCAGTAAATGCATTAGTAAAAGTTTATCAGTGTGGGATAATTCTTTAAGTAGCGGTATAAGTTCGGTAAGAAGCATAAGTTAAGGCTTTAATGAATTTAGATAATTAGATAAATTTTAGAGCATAGTTTGGGGGATGCTTGCAAGATACTGTTCTAATTCTGGTGGCAAGTTCAGGGTTAAGGTCATAAGTCTCTTTTGAGTGACACCATACATTTATTCAAGAAAAGATTGAAAAAAACAGAAAAATATTTTGGGATGAGAAAGGCGATATACCTGATGACTTTGCTGCTGGATTGTCTGCTTCTCTCATGGCAGAAGAAATTAGCGATTCAAAAATTTCTGACAAATTTTTACTGAATAATTTTTACTCCTTACCCACTCCAACGGTTAGCAGTGATAATACTGCCGTCTGGCATAGTGGTGTTATGGAGAATAACAGTATCATGACTGTCAAAACTCATATTGGTGACATTCATCAAATTGGTATTGGTAAAGTCAACATTCCTGAAAGAAACGTTAGTCAAATCGGCACTAGTCAGGTTAGCATCTCTCAAGATAGTATCTTCCAGGCAAGACCGATACAAATCAGCACCACTGAGGTCAGCCCCCGTCAGATTAACGCCCTCGAAAAGAACAGTCAGGGAGGCATCTCTGAAGTCAGTCCCAGCGAAGTTAGCACTTCCTCTCACGTAAACACTTTCCAACTTTGCTCTTCTCAAATTAGCCCCAGCGAAGTTAGCACCCACCAATTCCGCATTATCCAACCTGATTCTAAACAAGTTAGCACCACTCAAATTGGAACCGATGAGATTAGCACTACTCAAATTGGCAAAACTCAAGTTAGCTCCAGTAAGATTGATACCACTCAAGTCAGCCCAACTCAAATCAACCCCAGTAAAATCTCTTTCCCCAGCAGTATATCGCTGCAACAACTCTTCAGCAGTTATCCTCATGTATATACCTCCGCACTAATCAACACATATAAAGATAACCCACTCAACCTGTGGCAATCACTATTCGACCCCACCTTCAACACCACTGTTTAGACTATCTTTAATTCTCAGTATTCCCAAACAGAGAACGCCGTCTAACTAACACCAGGATATTTATTTAGAATTAAATGTATGAATAAAAACTTTAATTCAGGCGATCGCACTTTTGAAAGTAAGATTAGTACCCAAATAAATTGTTAATTTGAGCCGTTCATCACTCAATGTCTGATTAGACGTTCCTAACTTTCACGAAGAAACAACTTTCAAATGTGAGCCATGATGAGATAGGTAGCTGGAGTTAATCACCCGATTACGCCCAGAGGTTTTAGCCTGTAACAAACATTGATCGGCACGATGCAGCAGACTCTCTCCTTTCTCGTCATCCTCAGCTTGCAGAGAGGCTGTACCCAAACTAATGGTGACATTAATTGTCAGTTTATTGTTGAGTGCAAATGGTTCGTCGCTGACTACGCGATTGAGACGACGTGCTACTAATAGTGCTTCGTCATCGGTAGTGTTAGCTAGAAGAATTACAAATTCTTCGCCACCATAGCGGAATGCTGTATCTTGGCAGCGCAGATTGTGGCGCAAACGTTGACATAATACTTGCAAAATGCGATCGCCTATTAAATGCCCATGAGTATCGTTAACTTTTTTGAAATGATCTACATCCAGAATAATCAAGCTCAAGGAAGTTTTTTGAGTTCTCGCTCTTTGAATTTGCCTTGGTAAGTCCCATTCTAAAGCACGACGATTATTTAATTCTGTCAAGGAATCGGCTAAGGCGATCGCAGATAACATATCATTTGTCCGAATCAAATCTCGGTATTTTTGTGCTTTCCGCAAACCAACTGTCAATTGAGCAAGTATTAGTCCATGATTGGCAGTCAACTCTGCCAAGCTATAGTCTGTTTTTTCTTCAATAAGATGCCAAATATATGCATCGGCTCCTTGCTTTAGTGCCGCAGCACTCATTTCCAATTCCCTATGCCAACCTTTATTTCGCTCAGTAAGCTGCTGGGAACGATCCTCGAAAAGAATACAATATATCCACGATAGTTTTGTTTGATCTTTCAACCAACCGCAGAGTTCCATACTATTATCCAGGCTAGCCTGCACCAGGATTATATCGGGGGGTGTTGTTTTAATCCGCGACACTGCTCGATCCAAATTGTCTATAACTTCTACACTAAAAGCAGTCGCATAACGGATCTGATCTGGAAGTGTGGCGATAAAATTATTTTTTCCAAAGATCAGAATAGAAATATTCATTGCTTTATTTTTTATCCTATTTAAATTTTAAATAAATTCACTTGGGTAACTACTGCTTTTGTCGTCTAATACTAAATATTATGTTTTAGGCTCAATTATATTGTTTTTCATATTGTTTTTTAAGCATCGATTAGATAGTGAAATTCCAAACTTAATCTCATTTGAAGACTTTATGTTTACTACTACCGTTTCGGAAATATTCCTCTCTAATAACTAATGTCTTCTTTACAGTTTATTTTTAAAACAGTAAAAATACTGAATATTATTTACATGTATAAAAATTTTTTTCGTAGTCTTTTAAGTACTATTTACATGATGAAATTACCGAAATCAATAGTTTGCAATAATCATTGCGTTAGGTAAATAAATTTATTTACAAGTAGAAAAATAAAGAAAATATAAAAATTTTTAATTAAGTTATAAAATCCGAAATTCTATTATGCAATTCAAAATATTATTTTCCATAAAAGTTTTTAGCCTTTTTATTTATAAGCTAGGCTTAAATCGCATATTAAAAAGTATTTAAAATATATATAATATACACAGCAAAACTACCTTCTGCTATGTACAGTAGCTTTTTGGGGCTTACCTCCCATCTAAATAAAGACAGAAGTTGTCGGGTAAAAATTTATAATTTCAGTGAAATTTAAACCAAAAAAACAATGCGTTAGCAGGAGAAATAAAAGATTTCTGCCGACGTATTATCTAGAATTGCCTATTTACTTAATTCACGTTTTTTTTATTTGCTGTAACATCATAAATTTAGAAAACAAAGCTAAATAAAAAGTTATGTCAAAACCTGCTACTAATTTGGGGAAGTTATTTCTATTTTGCCTTTCTACAGGCAGAAAATATAAAAAAATTTTGTTAGTGTCGCTTGAGATATTAAAGTCTAAACTTCTTCTGTGAAAAGCTGAAATCCGATCGATAACCTTCTCCAGCGTAACCACCAGCAGCAACAATTACCTGTTTGATTGACTCCTCAGAAGCTTCGGACTCCACCGTGACAGTTTTAGCGTTAATATCGACATCCACTTTGACTTCAGGTTCTCTAACCTAGTAATTATTTTTGCACATCCCTCAAAAGCAATATTTGATACTTTCAGTTTTAGTGCCATTTGCTACCTCAGTATGGGATTTTTAAAGTATTTCTTAATGATTAATTTTAAGCATTGAAATGCGATGTTTACGACGGGCTACGCCTATGGACATCCTGCCAAAGTGAGATAGTAGCTTAATAGCATCCTAGTAACTGCATATATATCGCCCAATGGCAGAATTCGCTGGCAGTAATATGAAACAAAATGCAAGAATATATAAAGCTATTTATGAAAATACACCTACCTAGTGCCGCTACGCCTAAGTCTCAAGTCTAAAGTTAAAAACACCTATGTCTTCAAATCCCCAGTACCTAAGCGGTAACGAAATTCGCAACATATTTCTCGACTTCTTTGCCCAACGGGAACACCAAATTCTTCCAAGTGCCTCCCTCGTGCCAGAAGATCCAACTGTACTGCTGACGATCGCGGGGATGCTACCATTTAAGCCAATATTCTTAGGGCAGCGCACACCAGAATTTAAGCGGGCTACGACTTCGCAAAAGTGTATCCGTACCAACGACATCGAAAATGTCGGACGCACCAAACGGCATCACACCTTTTTTGAGATGCTGGGTAACTTCAGCTTTGGTGATTATTTTAAAGAACAAGCGATCGCTTGGGGTTGGGAAATCTCCACGCAAGTCTTTGGCTTTTCCCCCCAAAATCTCGTCGTCAGCGTTTTTGAAGATGATGATGAAGCCTTTGGAATTTGGCGCGATCGAATCGGTGTGTCGGTAGCGAGAATTAAACGCTTGGGCGAAGACGATAATTTTTGGGTATCTGGGCCGACTGGCCCTTGTGGCCCTTGTTCCGAAATTTATTATGACTTTCACCCAGAACGGGGTGACGAAAATATAGATTTAGAAGACGATTCCCGGTTCATCGAGTTTTACAATCTCGTGTTTATGCAATATAACCGGGATGCTTCTGGGAATTTAACGCCGCTACAAAACAAAAACATCGACACCGGCATGGGTTTGGATAGAATGGCGCAAATTCTCCAAAAAGTGCCGAATAACTACGAAACTGACCTGATTTTTCCAATCATCCAAACAGCAGGAAAAATTGCTGGTGTTGATTACCACAGCAGTGATGAAAAAACTAAAACTTCCCTAAAAGTCATTGGCGATCACGTTCGTGCTGTCATCCACATGATCGCTGATGAAATTCGCGCTTCCAATGTCGGACGCGGTTATGTGCTGCGGCGATTAATTCGGCGGGTAGTGCGTCATGGGCGATTAATTGGGATTTCTGGTGAATTTACTACCCAAGTTGCTGAAACTGCGATCGCTCTTTCCGAATCAGCTTACCCCAATGTGCGCCAACGAGAAGCAGCAATTAAAGCTGAGTTGCAACGGGAAGAGTCTAATTTCCTCAGAACTCTGGATAGAGGCGAAAAACTCCTAGAAGAAATCATTCAAGAGGTGAAACAGCGAGGGGAAACTCAAATTAGTGGTGAAAGTGCATTTACCCTTTATGACACCTACGGGTTTCCCCTCGAACTTACTCAAGAAGTTGCTGAGGAAAATAATCTGACAGTAGATGACGCGGGATTCAATGCCGAAATGCAAAAACAGGTGGAACGTGCCAAAGCAGCACATGAAACTATCGATTTAACTGTACAAGGTTCCCTCGACAAACTAGCAGAACACATCCAAGTCACCGAATTCTTAGGCTACACTCAACCAACGGCGACGGCGAAAGTCGAAGCAATTTTGGTAGAAGGTGTTTCCCAAGAAGAAGCAGAAGCGGGGACACAGGTACAAATTGTCCTTGACAAAACGCCATTTTATGGTGAATCTGGGGGACAAATTGGCGATCGCGGTTATATCTCTGGTGATGGTATCGTAGTTCGCGTAGAAGACGTTAAAAAAGAATCTGATTTCTTTGTTCACTTCGGACGCATCGAACGCGGTACACTGCGCGTAGGCGATCGCGTCACCGCTCAAATCGATCCGGCTTGTCGCCGTCGCGCCCAAGCCAACCATACCGCAACGCACCTATTGCAAGCGGCATTGAAAAAAATTGTTGATGAGGGGATATCTCAAGCAGGTTCTCTGGTTTCCTTTGATAGGTTGCGCTTCGACTTCAACTGTCCCCGCGCGTTGACAGCAGAGGAAGTCCAACAAGTTGAAGAACAAGTGAACACTTGGATTGCTGAGGCTCATGCTGCCAAGGTGGAAGTATTACCAATAGCCGAGGCGAAAGCTAGAGGTGCTGTTGCCATGTTCGGAGAAAAATACGGTGAGGAAGTGCGCGTGATTGACTTTCCTAGCGTATCAATGGAACTATGCGGTGGAACTCACGTAAGTAATACTGCTGAAATTGGCGTCTTCAAGATTATCTCGGAAGCTGGCGTGGCTTCTGGCGTGCGGCGGATTGAAGCTGTTTCGGGGCCAGCAATCTTAGATTATCTGAATCTGCGGGATAAAGTAGTTAAAGATTTGAGCGATCGCTTTAAAGTTAAACCCGAAGAATTACCAGACAGAATCACAAGTCTGCAAAGCGAACTGAGAAATAGCCAGAAGGAACTAGAAACCTTAAAGGTACAGCTAGCGATCGCAAAATCAGACAGCTTGCTACAAACAGCCCAAACTGTAGGCGATTCTAAAATTATTGTCGCCCAATTAGAAGATGTCGATCCAGAATCATTGAAAACCGCAGCCGAACGTTTATTACAAAAAATTGGTAACGGTGCAGTGGTACTAGGTTCTGTTCCCGAAGAGGGAAAAGTGAGTATAGTTGCAGCTTTTAGTCCAGAAGTGAACAAAAAAGGTTTGCAAGCTGGTAAATTTGTGGGTGCGATCGCTAAAATTTGCGGTGGCGGCGGCGGTGGAAGACCAAACCTAGCCCAAGCCGGCGGACGCGATGCAAGTAAATTACCAGATGCATTGCAACAAGCGGAAAGTGAATTAAAGTCCGCTTTGGGTTAATCTCTTCCTGACTTTTCGCGTCATCTGGAAAAGAAGAGGGCAAAACCTAATCCCATTCCCGACGCGGGAAGAAAACTACAGTTTACTCACAAGTTCTTTGACCTGCAATGCCATTGTTAGTCGAAACAATGGCATTACTCTCGTTCCCATCTTCTGCATGAGAATATAGCGATTCTCAATTGTATGAAATACAGACCTAACCCCCAGCCCCTTCCCTACTAGCGTTGGGGAGTAAGATTCAAAGCCTCTCTCCTTTTAGGAGAGAGGAATGGAAGTGAGGTCAAACTGTATTGCATCCAAGCGAGAAACGCTATAAGCAAAGCTTCACCAAGCTAAGTCTTTAGGACTATTATTCTCCTATTCCCAATTCCCCATTCCCCAGATATGCTTCAGACTTTTCTATAATTAAGTGATTCCCGTCATCAAAAACAGCCTGTGACTACCACTCCCCTATCTCCAAGTTCAACTGCTCAGGTTCCAGATACACTCGGCCGCTTCGGACGCTTTGGCGGTAAGTATGTACCTGAAACGCTCATGCCTGCCTTGGCTGAATTAGAAACAGCTTATCAGCAATACCGCAATGACCCTGGTTTTCAAGCAGAACTACAGCAGTTGTTACGAGACTATGTAGGACGTGCGACACCATTGTATTTTGCTGAACGCCTGACTGATCATTATGCTAGACCCGATCGCACCGGGCCACAAATTTACTTGAAACGTGAAGATTTAAATCATACTGGCGCTCACAAAATCAATAATGCTGTTGGTCAAGTATTGTTGGCTAAACGCATGGGTAAGCAACGGATTATTGCCGAAACGGGTGCTGGACAACATGGAGTGGCTACAGCTACAGTTTGCGCTCGTTTTGGGCTGGAATGCATAATTTACATGGGCGTTCAGGACATGGAACGCCAAGCTTTAAATGTGTTTAGAATGCGGTTGATGGGGGCAGAAGTGCGTCCGGTGGAGGCGGGAACCGGAACTTTGAAGGATGCTACTTCTGAAGCAATCCGCGATTGGGTGACAAATGTAGAAACAACTCACTACATTCTGGGTTCGGTAGCAGGGCCTCATCCTTACCCGATGATGGTACGTGATTTCCATGCAATAATCGGCGAAGAAACTCGCGCTCAAGCAATCGAAAAGTGGGGTGGATTACCTGATATTCTCTTGGCTTGTGTGGGTGGTGGTTCCAATGCGATGGGACTATTTTATGAGTTTATTAATGAGTCTTCTGTACGCTTCATTGGGGTTGAGGCAGCCGGCGAAGGTGTCAATACCGAAAAACACGCCGCAACCTTGACAAAAGGACGAGTTGGTGTATTGCACGGAGCAATGAGCTACCTGCTGCAAGATGAAGATGGGCAAATCATTGAGGCACACTCAATTAGTGCGGGGTTAGATTATCCCGGTGTGGGGCCAGAACATAGTTATTTGAAAGATATTGGTCGCGCTGAATACTATAGCGTGACGGATGCCGAGGCTTTGGAGGCATTCCAGCGATTAGCGAAATTGGAAGGGATTATCCCGGCATTAGAAACAGCCCATGCGATCGCTTATCTCGAAACTCTCTGTCCTCAACTAACCGGCAGTCCTCGGATTGTAATTAACTGCTCTGGACGTGGTGACAAAGATGTACAAACGGTAGCCAAATTATTATATCCAGCGTAAATATAGCTCAAATTTTTGGGAGGAAGCAATCATGGCTCAACAATTCCAACACCCAATGTTACCGCAACCTACTCACGACGAGTTGGCACGCCAAAACTTTGTGCAAACTATGAAAATGCACATTTTCAAGAATGTCACTCCTGGTAATAAAGAAATTTATGAAAAACTAGCCAAGCCGAAGTTTGAACAAGAACATCAGCGCCCTCCCGAAAATCGTTATGAAATTCGGGAAGTAATGCAGCACGAACCCTACTATCGCTGGACTAGTGCCCTGAAGCGCATCAACCAGGAAATGTTATGGGATGCTGTAAATGCCAACGTTGACAGAGAACTGCCTGACTTGATTGAGCGTGCCAAAAATAAGGGTGGTGAACTGGGTACTTTAACCCTCGATCCAAATTTTCAAATACCTGCTTATCAAAAGGCTGTAGACATTCACTGTATGCCCGGAGGATATCACGGTGAATTCACTGCTGATGATGTCGCAGCCGGTGCAACCTACGATCGCGGCGCTTACGTTTATGGACTAGGTTGGTTGGGGCCGCTCAACGATGATATGGGGCTATCTTTAGTCCAAAACTACCTTTTAGCAGAGTTTCCCAACTTTCGACCGAGAAAAATCCTCGATATGGGATGTTCTATTGGCAATAGCACATTACCTTATGTCGATGGTTTCCCAGATGCAGAAGTCCATGCTATAGATATAGGCGCATCTATACTGCGTTATGCTCATGCAAGAGCCGAAGCCTTGGGAAAACGGGTACACTTCTCTCAGCAAAATGCCGAACATACTAACTTCCCTGATGAATCATTTGATTTAGTGGTTTCTCACATTTTGCTGCATGAAATCCCTCCGTCATCTGTGCGTAAAGTTATGCAAGAGTCTTATCGTCTACTGGCTCCTGGTGGCATGATGATTCATCTAGAAGCACCCCTTTATCGTCACATGGATGTTTATACACAGTTTATTTATGATTGGGAAACCGCTAACAACAACGAACCTTTCTGGAGTGCTGTACGCGATTTAGATTTGGTGCCGCTAGTTACTGAGGCTGGTTTTGCAGCAGATAAGACATTCGAGAAATTTGTCCCGAATGGGGCATGGAAAGCAAAAGAAACTAATGGTATGTTTCAAAATCGTAACTCAGCCACCCAAGGCACGTGGTTTGTGGTTGCTGCAACTAAGTAAGCAGAGAAAATTTTGTAATTCGTAATAGGCTATGGCCTGCTACGAAGACAATAATTTGTAATTGGGAAAGTCAGATTTTTTCTGGCTTTCCTCATTTTGTATGTCTAGTCTTATTTTTGGAGAATTGGTATCAGGATGACAAAAATAGCCAAGGGTAAACGACCTGTTTACTTAGAAAATCCGCAAACTGATAAATTGTTAGCGATCGTCATGGCCTTGACTGGTGAGGTGTCCGTGCTGCATGAGCGGCTAGACACCATCGAACGATTGCTAGAGGTGAAAGGTATTTTATCGACTAGTGAAATTGAAGCTTATGAGCCGGATGTCAAAGTAACCAAGGAACGGGAACAGTGGCGTGCAGAATATATTGCACGGGTGTTGCGTGTGATACAGGAAGAGGTAGAAACCTTGAAATAAAGCTAGTTAAAATTACGTAGAAAAATGGCTGAATAAATCCAGCCATTTTTTATGCGACATTCCGCATATTCAACTGCCACAATCGGTTTTTACTGTTTTTGTCACATAAATCAGCTATTTAATATACTTAGGTACAGTAAAATAGCTGAATTTATGAAGATGAATAAGCATAATCTAGAACTAATAAATTCAAAAAAGTCTAGTAATTACACTATAGAACAGTTTAAATGCGGAATCTTGAATAAAAAGAATCATACTAATGGTAGAAGACAAATATTGATTAAATAGTAATAAATTTGCGTTAAATCATGCAGTTAAACGTTTGCTAGTAGTTTTTGAGCAAAAAAGCCCACAATTAAAGCAATTTAGACTTATAAGCAATTTGTCACATTGATATTCATTGGTTACATTGTCTAAAACTTTACTGAAAACAAATGATCAAACAAATAGTTTACAGCGTTGTTTTAGGCACTCTTGCTCTCAGTAGTGGAGCGATCGCTACTTCTGTAACAAATCCAACTTGTACGCCTGTGACTTCAAACGTATCGAATAATACTAATCAAATTGCAGCATCTAGTACGGACATTGCTGCTCTAGAACAGTCGATTTTTAACCAAATCAATAACTACAGAGTTTCCCAAGGGCTACCAGCGCTAACTCGTAATTCTGCCATCGATAATCAAGTTAGGCTTCACAGTAAGAACATGGCTAATGGTACTGTTCCCTTTGGACATAATGGATTTTCACAACGTCTTAATGCAACCGGTGTTTCTTACAGATCGGCTGCTGAAAATGTCGCTTACAACCAGGGATATGGCGATCCTGCCACAATGGCTGTTCAAGGCTGGCTCAAAAGTCCAGGGCATCTTGCTAATATCAGAGGTAATTATAATCTGACGGGGATTGGTGTTGCTAAAAACAGTCAAGGCGCAATCTACTTCACACAAATGTTCATTCGCTCATAAGTTTGACGCGATGTGCAACTTAATATTTTGACCTAACTTCCATTGCTCTCTCCTGCAAAGAGCTATCCATTACCCGGATCTTTTTCAAAATTTGTGAGAGTATTCACTCACGTTTTTTATAACCCTGATTCGTTCGTCGTTAATTCTCAATAAAAACCTACTTTTAGCGAGAAGATTAAGAGCTAACTTGTCAAGTATGCCACACACCGAGCGTGTCAAGATTGTAAAGAAAGATGTGACTAATGGATAGCCTGCAAAAAGAGAGAGGCTTTGAATTCTACCTATTCCTTATTGTTAGGCAAGGAGATTAGGTTTGAGTAAAAATTGCACATAGCGTTAGATTTGGTAAAGTTTAGGTTTTTTCGTAAATTCCCCAGACTTTAACCTGTTAGTAAAGCTTTTGCTAGATAATTCATGAAAATCTGAAATTATTAGCCAAATTAACCATGATTTTCATGAAGCTGACCTATTGAAGTACTGACAATTGGAAATTATTGTTTGTGTTACTTGTAAAGGATGTAGCCAAATTGCCGAAATTCATCATTACTTAATAGTATTGTGGTATATATCCTTGGAACAATAGGGTAGAGTAGAAGTCTTATATCTCTACACATTACGCAATTCTCCATGTTCCGACAAACTGCTTTTGGCATCGCTTTAAGTGCGCTTGTCCTTGCTAGTGGATTAACGACTGCTCCGATACCAAATCATACTTCTACGAATACATCCACCCGTAATAAGCTGTTGTCGCTTTTTTCTAGTCAAGTTGCAATATCGACTCCTACTTTTAAAACTACTGAGCTAGAAAAATCAGTATTTGACCAAATTAATCGATATCGGGCTTCTAAAGGGCTGCCAAAGTTGACTTTAAATGCAAATTTAACTCGACAGGCAAGAATTCATAGTCAAAATATGGCTAAAGGTAAAACCCCATTTAGCCATCAGGGATTTGAAGGGCGAGTCAAAGCTATTCCGATTCGCTACAACAGTGCAGC
Source organism: Nostoc sp. DedQUE05 (assembly GCF_034530955.1). Classification (NCBI taxonomy): domain Bacteria; kingdom Bacillati; phylum Cyanobacteriota; class Cyanophyceae; order Nostocales; family Nostocaceae; genus Nostoc; species Nostoc sp. DedQUE05. Next base: position 133,463 of record NZ_JAVRCB010000020.1, read on the forward strand.
AGAAAATGTTGCTTTTAACCGGGGATATAGCAACCCCGTAGAGGAAGCTGTTACTGGTTGGATCAAAAGTCCCGGACACCTAAAGAATCTTAAAGGAAATTACAACCTGACTGGAATTGGCGTTGCTACTAATAATCAAGGCGAAGTCTACCTAACACAGATGTTTTTTCGCACTAGGTAGATTTAATTTTTGATTTTTTTGCACAATAATAATGTAGTGTCTGACAAGACTTTTTTCTGCTGGACACTGCTATTATTTTTGAACAATTGATGACATTACTAGATTTTCAGGTGAGCGATCGCGATCTCAGTGACGCAGCCCTTAGCGAGTATTTAGAATCTACAGCGATCGCAGTTGATACAGAAACGATGGGATTGCTGCCGTTGCGCGATCGCTTGTGTCTCGTCCAGCTGTGCAATCTTGAAGGGAAAGTAACTGCAATCCGCATAGCTAAAGGACAAGCTGACGCCCCCAACTTAAAAAAACTCTTGGAAGCAGTCAATGTCGTGAAAGTGTTTCACTTTGCTAGATTTGACTTGGCCACTTTGCGAGCCAATCTGGGTATTCAGGTACGGCCAATTTTTTGCACTAAAATTGCCAGTAAATTAGCCCGTACTTATACAAATCGCCACGGACTCAAAGACGTGGTACAAGAGTTAGAACAAGTGGAACTAGATAAAAGCTCTCAAAGTTCTGATTGGGGTAACGCCGTTAGCTTATCTGAAGCTCAACTAAGCTATGCTGCCAACGATGTACGCTATTTACTTAGTGTGCAGCAGAAGTTAATACAAATGCTGAAACGAGAAGAACGTTGGCAAATTGCTCAAGAATGTTTTGAGTTTCTACCAACTATAGTTTCCTTAGATTTATTGCAATTCAAGGATCTATTTGAACACTAATCGAATAGGGAATAGTGACAAGAAATTTTTATTGATCGTCAATTCCTACTAGTTATATGTCAAGTTGAAATTGATAGATAAGCAGGTTCGTAGTAAGTACTAAAGTCGTTATTTTTTCCCAGGCACTAAAGTGCTTACTACAAACCCTTATACTAAATTACAGCAGATTTCAAGTTAGTGGAATACACAAAGGTTAGTCTCAAAGCCAGGTATATATAAAGCCTCTTTTACTTTTGGATTCTGACGCCTTGGCGGAGCGTCTTTGGCTTTGCTCCCGAATTCTGAATTCTGCTGTATTTTTTACCTAAGAGCCAACATTGGAATCATTGCTGTCTCTAGAAGTGGATTCACTAATGCCTTCCTTGAGGTTACTTGCTTGCTCTTGAGCGCCTTCCTTGAGGTTACTTGCTTGCTCTTGAGCGCCTTCTTTGAGCTTACTTGCTTGCTCTTGAGCGCCTTCTTTGAGGTTACTTGCTTGCTCTTGAATGCCTTCCTTAAGGTTACTTGCTCCTTCTTGAATGCCTTCCTTAAGGTTACTTGCTCCCTGTTTAATGGAATCCGTGACGCTAGTACCGCCCTTTTGCAGATTTTCTTCGTGGTTTTTTAGCCGATCTACAACATTGTACTCATCTGCACCTGCGGCAGTTTTTGATTCAACAATACCTTCTGTTGGGCCGCCGATCGCCTTCCATGCGCCAAGACCACCTTTGAGTTGGGAGACATGCTCAAATCCATTAGAACGCAGTTGTTGTGCGGCTTGGGCAGTGTCTTGTTCATTATCACCGTAAAGGTAAATGTCACGGCTCTTATCTAAAGAAGCTACTGCACGCTCTACCAATTCATCTGCTGGCATTGGCATTGCCCCCATGATGTGACCTTCGTTGAAGGTAGCGCGATCGCGCACATCCAGGATTGTAAAAGCTGGTTCGCCCCATTCCAGACGACTCTTTAGGATATGAGCTTCAGTTTGTGCTTCTATTGGTGGTTGTGGAGGAATGATGCCGCCGACTAAGTTATTAACCATAATTTTTCCTTGCTGACGATGTTAATAGTAATTTAGCGAACTGAAGATATTCAATTGATCTTTCTCTGGTATGAATATTTTCAAACTCTCTCCTCAGATAGACGAGTATTTTTCCGAAAATCAACCAATTAATCAATTGTAAATAATGCCCTTTGAGAGTATGAATAGACAATATTTTCTTTAAATTTAATTTAATATATTTAAAGTTTATCTTTTTTTGATATTTTAGTTATTTAGATATTTGAGATTTTACTGAATTCCTCATCAATCGATAAAATATTAGTTTTAAATAAAAAAATTAACAATAAAATAGTAATTGATACCTTTTTAATAACAGCGATCGCTAATAATAATCTCTCCTCATTTCCTGCCAAACTTGTAGAGTCATATACAGCAGATTAGAATTTTGTGAGGTACATAAGTTAAATCTGTTAAGTAGGCAGACATAATTAAATATAAAATAAACTCCTAGTTTGTAGTGAGCATTTTATTGCTCAGAGCAAGGATTATTAAAACTAAAGTCCTTACTACAAACTTTAAATTTATTTCTGCCTAGATACTTACCCAAATACAAAGGGTGTTTTACTTCTTAATTCTGCTGTCAGCAGTACTATTGAAACAAGCTCCTAGCAAGTTATTGACATCATAATATTGCTAGAGCAATTCTTGTTGCTATTGCTTTTGTCTGTTAAAGCTGGTTTTGACGCCCTATATACCTTTTGGTGATGCTTTCAGTCTTTTTGTCATAGCTCAGGCTGAAACTTGTAGTATAGTATATGCTTAAGAGGGCAGCTACATGTAAATGCACCAGGGTAGATTTTCGTAGACCTTCTTCAAGAGAACATACCTATTGGTTATAGTACAGTCGAGTAAGTAGGAGTTGAGAATCTAGATTGGCTGATAAGTTAGTTTCTCAGCCTTTGTAGAGACCTAATTAACCAGGGAGTGCGTTACTCTTTTAAATTTGTAGCAATTACCGTCGCTTCTGGATGTGTCTTTTGACTATTTGCGGTTACGGAGATGGTTTTTAATTACACTTATTCCAAACGTAAAAATTTAACATTATACAATACAAATTCAAAATTATGCAAAAATCATGCCATAATTATAAATTTTATTGGCACTATCGTGGCTGAGGTTGCGATCGGCTTCATGGAAAATTAAATGTACACAAGTACTACAGTAGCGGTGGTACTCAACAGAAACACGTAAAGCTGGCACAACAGCAAATCGCCCAATCTACAAATAGATAGCATTATGGTTATGGTTACTGCTACTACTACTCCCAAAATTCTGATCGTTGATGACGACTTCGGCGTGCGAAATCTTGTCTATCGTTTTTTAAGTCGGAAATATCAAATAGAGTCGGCAGCAGATGGTAGGACTGCTTTATCATTGTTTGAGCAATTCAACCCAGCTTTAGTAATTCTGGATTGGAATTTGCCGGATGTTACTGGTTATAGCCTTTGCCAAGAAATGCAGAGTCGTACTAATGTTTTAGTGCTGATACTAACTAGTAGGACTGATGAGGCTGATAAAATTAAAATCTTAAGCGCAGGTGCTGATGATTTCATGACTAAACCATTTAGTCTTGCAGAAGTTGAAGTTAGAGTAGAAGCTCTTTTGAGGCGGATACGCTACATTAATCCCTCCCCAACACAACGTATCGTTTTCAAGCAGCTAGTAATTAATCCAGAGGGTCGCGAGGTAACACTTAACGATAAAACTCTTCCCTTAACAGCACTAGAATTTAATATCTTACATTTTTTGGCAAGTCATCCTAATCAAGCTTGGAGTCGTCCACAGCTAATCCAAAAAATCTGGGGTTGCGACTATGTAGGAGATGGCCGGGTAGTTGATGTACATATTGGTCAACTTCGCAAAAAGATGGAAGTCGACCCCAGCATACCGGAATTTATTAAAACTGTGCGAGGCTATGGTTATAAGTTTGAAGCACCCGACTAGAATACTAGTTTTTATGGCTACCACAAAAGTGCAAATAACACCGAAATAAAAAAGAAATGCTTAACTGAACCATATTCAGAACTGATTTGGTCGTGTCTTGAAGATTTTAAGCAAAGCTGCACTTAAAAATTATTTATTATAGCAAGGGACTGGGGACTGGTGACTGGGGATTGGGTGAAAAGTCTTGTTGTGTCTAAGTTTTATCATCTGTTAATGTCCTAACCACGTTGGCTTGTGCTATATTTTTCTTAGCCAATCTTTGACTAACTAACTCAGCGGCTAAATGTATTGCTGCTTTCATACTCGTAGCATCAGCAATTCCCCTACCCGCAATATCAAACGCTGTTCCATGATCGGGTGAAGTGCGAACGAAAGGAAGACCAATAGAAGTATTAACTGCCCGATCGAATGCCATCAGCTTCACAGGAATTAAGCCTTGGTCGTGGTAAAGTGCTAAGTAGCCATCAGCAGGATTTTGTACTAAAGAATTTCCATACCAAGCTTGACCAGGTTTAACCCACATTGTATCTGGCGGTATCGGCCCATCTAACTGCAATTGCGGTCGATTTTGACGCTCTTGCTCCAACCAGGGAATTAACCAATCTTGTTCTTCATGTCCAAGTTGTCCCTGTTCGCCACTGTGGGGATTCAAACCTGCGATCGCAATTCTCCCTCTATATATACCAAAATCTTTCTCTAAACACTCCACCAGCAAATCCAGTTTTTGTGTCAACAACTGCGGTGTCAACACATCGGCTACTTGACGTAGGGGGATATGTGTGGTTGCAAGTAAGGCGCGGAGTGTCCAATTAGTATGAGGCGATCGCGCTACAAATAACATCCCAAAACGGTCAACACTTGATTTTTGTGCTAAAAGTTCTGTTTGCCCTGGATAATTATATCCTGCGGCCTTCCAAGCAGATTTAGCGATCGGCCCTGTGACAATAGCATCAAATTTACCAGCCAGTGTTTGAGCGATCGCATATTCCATATACGCAAAACTAGCCGCACCACTGGCTGCATTACCTATTCCTGAAATAATTCGATCTTTAATTTTTCCATCCAACTGCACATCGCTGACTGACAACTCATCTGGATTTGCCAAAGCTACTAAATTCTCAGTTAAATTCAGTTTGTAATAAATCTGTGCCAGCAAATCTCCGTTACCCACTACTGTAACGTCATATTTTTGACGAATTTCTGGATCGGCTAAAGCTTTCAAAATCACCTCCGGCCCAATTCCCGCCGGATCTCCGAGCGTCAGCGCCAAACGCGGACGATTCTTTTTCACAAAATTTATTAAATCACCTTGATTATTTTGATACATAAAAATTCTTCATAATTATTATCATCAAAATGTTCCAATTTACCCATTTTCCCTTCTACCAAGAATGGGGATTACCCCCCAAGCTAGTAAGGATTAGCTGCTAAACTAGTTTAAAATTGTTTACACAGGTCTAATCCTAGCAACTGTTGAAAAGCTTCTGGTAGACCTAGTTTACACACCAATTTGCATAAGGAGAATCACACTAATGGGCGGCGAAATTTTGAATGCAGCTCTATTGTCTTTCGGTTTAATCTTCGTAGGCTGGGGCTTAGGCGCGTTGTTACTGAAAATTCAAGGCACAGAAGAATAATTGAGTGCTGTTAGCGGAAAGCTAAGGTTTAGCCCGTGCTGAGTTAGAAGTAGAGACGCGATTAATCGCGTCTGTACAAGAGTTATTATTCTCCCCATTCCCTACTCCCTACTCCCTTTTTCATCGAAATGAGAAAAAAGCTTGTCCGTTAATCGGACAGCTATTTTTTCATGAGTCCATCCAAATAAATTGATTTTCTGAGAAAAGATGTAAACTTTTGTTTGCATAGGTTATTCTGATAACATTCTTTTCATAAAACATTAAAATTTATTACAACCCTGATGACTTTATTAATCGTCGGTGCCACTGGCACCTTAGGAAGACAAGTGGCTCGTCGTGCTATCGATGAGGGATATAAAGTACGCTGTCTTGTCCGCAGCAGTAAAAAAGCAGCTTTCCTTAAAGAATGGGGAGCAGAACTCGTCCCTGGAAATTTACGTTACCCCGATACTCTAGCGGAAGCTTTAGTTGGTGTAACCCAAGTTATTGATGCCTCAACCTCTCGCCCTACAGATTCACTAAGTATCAAACAAGTGGACTGGGAAGGCAAAGTAGCATTGATTCAAGCAGCAAAAGCCGCGGGTGTCGAGCGTTTTATCTTCTTTTCAATTTTAGATGCTGATAAATACCCAGAAGTGCCGCTAATGGAAATTAAGCGGTGTACAGAACTATTCTTGGCTGAGTCAGGGTTGAACTATACCATCTTGCGGCTAGCTGGGTTTATGCAAGGGTTAATCGGGCAGTATGGGATTCCTATTTTGGAAGGACAGCCAGTTTGGGTAACAGGTAATTCTTCTCCCATCGCCTATATGGACACTCAGGACATTGCTAAGTTTGCAATCCGAGCATTGAGTGTACCAGAAACAGAAAACCAAGCTTTTCCTGTAGTCGGTACTCGTGCATGGAGTGCAGAAGAAATTATCAACCTGTGCGAACGCTTATCTGGAAAAGATGCCAGAGTAACGCGGATGCCAATAAACTTACTGCGTGCTGTACGGGGCATAATGCGATTCTTTCAGTGGGGATGGAACGTAGCAGACAGGCTAGCCTTTACAGAAGTATTGGCTAGTGGTAAACAGTTAAATGCTTCAATGGATGAAGTATACACAGTGTTTGGTTTAGATCCGCAACAAACCACAACCCTAGAAAGTTATCTCCAAGAGTACTTCAGCCGAATAATGAAGAAACTCAAAGAAGTAGACTACCAGAAAAATAAAAATAAAAAGCAAAAACCTAAAAAAACTCCTTTTAAACAGTCTTCAAAAGCTAATAGTCAATAGTCATTACGAAACAGACATTAGTCGTAAAACCCTAGACTCTGGATCTTTGACTCTAGATTAATGACTACATGACCAAAATGTGTAACGATTACATAATACAGAGCATCGCCTAAACTTGGATATTTGAGTGTGCCGAAAGCAGGCATTATCTACAATGACGTTAAACCGATAGCGGGCCGTGTCGCTATTGAGTTGAAAGACAAGCTAACCGCAGCCGGTTGGAATGTATGTATCACATCGAGTATCGGTGGGATATTGGGCTACCCTAATCCAGAGAGTCCTGTGTGCCACACTCCCATTGACGGTCTGACACCCCCTGGTTTTGATTCAGATATGGAGTTTGCAGTGGTATTAGGGGGAGACGGCACTGTTCTGGCAGCGTCTCGTCAAGTAGCCCCTTGTGGTATTCCACTGTTAACAGTGAATACCGGCCACATGGGATTTTTGACGGAAACTTTCCTGAATCAATTGCCTCAAGCACTAGAACAGGCAATGGCAGGTGAGTATGAAATTGAAGAACGAGCAATGCTCAATGTCAAAGTGTTTCGGGATGATTCAGTGCTATGGGAAGCCCTATGCCTGAATGAAATGGTGCTACACCGAGAACCTTTGACCTCTATGTGCCATTTTGAAATTGCCATAGGGCGTCATGCGCCAGTAGACATTGCCGCAGATGGTGTGATTGTTTCCACGCCTACTGGTTCTACAGCTTACTCATTGAGTGCTGGTGGCCCAGTGGTGACTCCTGGCGTACCTGTTTTACAATTAGTACCCATTTGTCCTCATTCCCTAGCTTCTAGAGCATTGGTCTTTCCAGATACTGAATCGGTCAATATCTACCCAGTCAATATTCCTCGGCTAGTGATGGTGGTAGATGGCAATGGGGGGTGCTATATCTTACCAGAAGATCGAGTATATATGGAGCGATCGCAATATAGTGCCCGATTTATTCGCTTGCAACCCCCTGAGTTTTTCCGAATTTTGCGAGAAAAATTAGGTTGGGGGTTGCCACATATCGCTAAACCAACTTCGGTAGAATTGCCATAGTTATTGAGCGTTGGGCATTGGGCATTGGGCATTGGGCATTGGGCATTGGGCATTGGGCATTGGGC